>NZ_JBIVEG010000012.1:0-240229 GCF_044747545.1 Streptomyces sp. NPDC090077 | reverse complement strand
CATCCGACAACGTCAACTCGGCCTTCGGCCGCCCCGTACGTGCCATACCGCAAGCCTACACATCTGAACAGAATTCCTGACTCGGAAGACTAGGGCCTCAGCCCGCCGCGCGGGGGAGGCGGCGGCGCCAGGTGCGGTGGAAGAGGACTTCGTCGCCCTCCCGGCACACCACCTCGTTCTCCGTCAGGAAGCCGCCCGCGTCGCAGGAGATCTCCGACCGGGTCTCCACCCGCGCGTCCCAGCCCTCCTCCGGCCGGTGCAGCCGGATCCGCCACTCGGAGCGGGTGCGGGCGGAGAGGGGGTCCGACTGTTGGATCTCGTAGACCTCCGCCGCGTCCTCCTCGTACTCCAACCCGTCCGGGTAGACCCGGGTCCCCCCGTACCGGGGGTCGACCTCCAGCCGCCACGTCCCGCGCGCCACGTCCCGTACGACGACCCGTTCCGGACGCGGCGCGTCCAGCGTCTCCGGGTACACCACCCCCAGCGGCTCCGCCTGTTCCGGCGGGGCGAAGGCGATGCCCGCGTCGAGGGGGGACGCCGAGGCGCGGACCGGGAGTTCCAGGGTGCTGCCCGCCGGGTCCAGGGTCCAGCCGGCCTCCGAGCCGGCCCGCGGCCAGATCCACGGCCAGTACGCGGAGGACAGCGCGAGCCGGATCCGGTGGCCCGGCGGGAAGGAGTGGCCGATGCCGTTCAGCTCGAAGGTGACGTCCTCGTACGCGCCCGCCGGCCACGGCGCGGCCCGGTCCCGGCCGTGGCGGGCCGACAGGTTCAGCGCCCCGCGCGTGACCAGGGTCGAGGCGCCGTCCGGCGCGACGTCGCAGAGCCGGGCCACGACCTGCCCGTACGGGACGTCCATCCGCAGCCGCAGGGTGACCGAGGGCCGGCCCAGGATCTCCACGGGCTCGCCGTCGGCCACCGGGAACTCGAAGCAGGCCGACTTCGCGTCCTCCTCGCGCTGGTCCGGCGGCAGGTCGGCGGCGTTGCCGAAGGGGAAGAAGCGCCCGGCGTCCAGCCCGGTGTGCTGCGGCGAGGCCACGGCCACCGGCGCGCCCTGGAGCCCGTACGAGACGGGCACGACCGTGGGGGAGGGCCAGGTCCGCTCGCCGGCCCAGCGGCCCGGGAGTTCCCCGTACGTGGTCGCGGGCGGGTGCGACCCGCTGATCCACGCGCGGAGCAGGGGCTCGTCCATCACCCCGTTGTCGGCGCCCTTCAGCCAGTGGTCCCACCAGCGCAGGGTCTCCTGGAGGAAGCCGATCGCCGGACCCGGCGGCAGCCCCCGGTCGGGGTACTGGTGCGACCAGGGCCCGATCAGGCCGCGCACGCGGGACGCGGGCAGCCGGGAGACCAGCCGCAGCACCGCGTCCCGGTACGGGTCGTGCCAGCCGCCCACCGCGAGGACCGCGGCGCCGATCGCCCCGTAGTCCTCGCAGACGCTGCCGTGGCGCCAGTAGGCGTCGCGGGTCTGGTGCGAGAGCCAGGTGTGGATCAGCGGCTCCACGCCCTCCAGCCGGTCCAGCCACTGCTCCCGCCAGCCCTCGCCGGCGTAGCGCGGGTCCGGCGGGCGGGAGGCGAAGGCCAGCATCGTGGCGGCCCAGGCGTGCATGTCCACGGCGAGCACCGACCCGCCCATGTAGTGGACGTCGTTGTCGTAGCGGTCGTCCGTCGAGCAGACGGTGACCACGGCCTTCAGGGCCTCGGGCGCGAGCGCGGCGATCTGGAGGCTGTTGAAGCCGCCCCAGGAGATCCCGAACATCCCCACCGCGCCCGTGCACCACGGCTGCGCCGCCAGCCACTCCACCACGGCGACCCCGTCGGCCAGTTCCCGCGCGTCGTACTCGTCGCCGGGCCGGCCGCCGCTGCACCCGTGGCCGTGCACGTCCACGCGTACGGAGGCGTAGCCGTGCCCGGCGTACCAGGGGTGGCGCTGGCGGTCGCGGGGTGAGGTCCAGTCGGTCAGCCGGTACGGGAGGTACTCCAGCAGGGCCGGGACGGGCCCGTCCGTCACCGGGCGCCAGACGCGGGCGTACAGCTCGACCCCGTCCGGCATCGGGATCCGGACATCCTCGTGGGTGGTGGCGTACGGGAAGTCGGTACGGATGATCATCGGGTTCCTTCACCGGCCCCTCAGTGGACGGGATGCATCGTGCGGCGCAGCCAGGGCGCCGCGGCGATCACGGCCAGGCCGGCGGCGACCGCGACGGCGCCGTTGACGCCGAAGTACACGGGGTCGGAGACCCGGCCGTAGAACTTGACCACCTGGGCCTGGATGCCGTTGGCGAGGGCCAGGGACAGGAACCACAGGGCCATCGTCTGGTTCGCGTAGGCGCGGGGGGCGAGCTTCGAGGTGGCGGACATCCCGGAGGTCTCCAGGAGCACGTCACCGAGCCCGAGCAGCAGGTAGGAGCCGACGATCCACCAGGCGGCGATCGCGTGGGGGTCCCCGCCGTGGCCGGAGGTCGGCCAGACCATCAGCAGGAAGGACAGTCCGCCCAGGACGACGCCGATGGCGATCTTGTTGGAGGCGTGCGGCTGGCGGCGGCCCATCCGCACCCACAGCGCCGCCACCACCGGGGCGAGCGCCACCTCGAAGGCGCCGAGCGCCGAGGCGTACCAGCCGGCGGGGAAGTGGAAGCCGAGGATCTCGGTCCGGGCGTTCGTGGAGGCCAACAGCATCATCGTCGAGTAGGCCTGGAAGAGGATGAAGTTGAAGGCGACGGAGGCGAGGAAGAGCACCGCGTACGGGCGCAGCCGTCCGCGCTCCTCGGCCGTCACCCTCGGGCTGCGGAACATGAGGGCGAAGTAGACGGCCGGGGCGACCACCGAGACGAGGGTCAGCAGGTCGACGAAACGGGCCATCGTCAACCAGCCGATACCCGCCAGGAGGGTGGCGAGTGCGGCGAAGGCGACGCACCCGCCGGCGATCCGCCGGACGGCGGTGCGCAGGGCGTCGGGGGCGAGGGGGTACTCGGCGGAGTGCTTGCGGCCGGCGAGGTGGCGGCGGCCGAGGACGTACTGGACCAGGCCCGCGGTCATGCCGACGGCGGCGGCGGAGAAGCCCCAGTGCCAGCCCTGGTGTTCGCCGAGCCAGCCGGTGGCCAGCGGTCCTGCGAAGGCGCCGATGTTGATGCCCGTGTAGTAGAGGGCGAATCCGGCGTCGCGCCGCTCGTCGTCGGTCCGGTAGAGCCGGCCGACCATGCCGGCCACGTTGGGCTTGAGCAGGCCGGTGCCCGCGCTGATGAGGCCGAGGCCGGTCCAGGTCATGGCGGTGGTGGGCACGGCCATGGCGTAGTGGCCGCAGGCGATCAGGACGCCGCCGGCCAGGACGGCGCGGTAGGAGCCGAGGATCCGGTCGGCGAGCCAGCCGCCGGCGACCGAGACGAGGTACACCATGGTCCCGTAGGCGGCCGAGACGGAGGCGGCGGTGGCCGGGTCCATCCCGAGCCCGCCGTTCGCCACCGTGTCCGCGAAGTAGAGGACGAGGATGGCCTGCATGCCCAGGAAGGAGAACCGCTCCCAGACCTCCAGCCCCGAGAGGGTGGCCAGACCCCTGGGGTGCCCGAGGAAGGCGTGGTCGTCCGAGGGCGGCGGCCGGTCCGTCCCGAGGTCCGCGGGCTCGTCTCTATCGGTGGCAGTTCTGGACAAAACTCATTCTCCGGTTGTTTCGGCTCTCACCGAACATACCGGGGTGGATCGGACTACGCGTGTGCGGCAACCGGACAGGCGCTCTCGGTGATCGAAAACAGACCGGATACGCTGGCTTGAGTGATGGCAGCGACACATCGACAATCCAGGTGATCGTCAGCGTGATCGTCAGCAGACAGGAGTACCCCTCGTGACCGTCGTCGGGCCGTTCGGACTGAGCGTGCGGGACCAGGCTCTTGAGACCGATGTCCAGGCCGGACTGGCCGCCGTCGAGGCGGGTCTGCTGGAGGCCACCAAGAGCGAAGTCCCCTTCATCACCGAGGCCGCGCAGCATCTGGTGCGCGCCGGAGGCAAGCGGTTCAGACCGCTGCTGGTGATGCTGGCCTCCCGCTTCGGCGACCCCTACGCGCCCGGCATCGTGCCGTCCGCGGTGGTCGTGGAGCTCACCCACCTGGCGACGCTCTACCACGACGACGTCATGGACGAGGCGGACGTGCGCCGCGGGGTGGAGAGCGCGAACGCCCGCTGGGGCAACTCGGTGGCGGTCCTGACGGGTGACTTCCTGTTCGCCCGTGCGTCGCACATCCTCGCGGACCTCGGGCCGGAGGCCGTGCGCATCCAGGCCGAGGCCTTCGAGCGGCTCGTGACGGGCCAGATCCTGGAGACGGCCGGTCCGCGCGACGGCCGCGACCCGGTCGCCCACTACCTGGACGTCATCGCCGGCAAGACCGGCTCGCTGATCGCCGTCTCCGGCCGCTTCGGCGCGCTGATGTCCGGCGCCGACGAGTCGGTCGTCGACATCCTGACCCAGTACGGCGAGCGCCTCGGCACCGCCTTCCAGCTGGCGGACGACGTCCTCGACATCGCCTCCGACTCGCACGAGTCCGGCAAGACCCCGGGCACCGACCTGCGCGAGGGCATCCCGACCCTGCCCGTGCTGCGGCTGCGCGAGATGGCCGAGCGGGACCGGCGCCCCGAGGACCTGGAGCTCGTCGCCCTGCTGGACGGCGACCTCACGGACGACGCCCGGCACGCCGAGGTGCTCGCCCGGCTGCGGGTGCACCCCGCGCTGGAGCAGGCCCGCCGCGACACCGTCCAGTACGCGGAGGACGCGCGCGCCACGCTCGCCCCGCTGCCGGAGTGCTTCGCGAAGTCGGCACTGGAAGAGCTGTGCGACGCGGTGGTCCACCGCGCGGGCTGACCCCCGCGGCACCGCTTCCGGAAGGGGCCCCTGTGCCTCCGCGACCCCTACGGGTCGGGGGTGAGGGGCCCCTTCCCGTGTCATCCCACGGTCGTACGCGGAGTTGATTCCGGGGACTGACGCCCCCGGCTCCCCGATTTGGTCAGATGGAGTCATCGAACCCCACCGGATCGGGTGAGTGCGGCGCCACGGGGGCCGCCGCCGAAGACACAGAGGGCAGGGCATTCAGATGGCAGCGAACACGAAGACCTCGCGCAAGGCCGCCCGGTACGCGGTACCGGTAGCGGTGGCGGGTGTCGCGGCGGCAACCGTCGCGATGGTCCCGGCCTTCGCCAACGCCGGAGGCCCGGACCTGCCCAAGGTGACGGCGCAGCAGCTGATCGAGAAGGTCGCGGCCTCCGACGTCGAGCAGCTCTCCGGCACCGCCAAGATCACCACCGACCTCGGCCTGCCGAAGATCGCCTCCGGGCTGCTGGGCGGCGGCGGGGTCGCGGGCGGCTCGGCCGACCCGGCGGACAAGATCGCGCAGCTGGCGAACGGGACGCACACCTTCCGCGTCGCGGCCGACGGCCCCGACCGCCAGAAGCTGACCTTCCTCGACGGCAAGGACGAGTACACCCTCGTCCACAACGGCCAGGACGTCTGGGGCTACGACTCCAAGTCCAACGAGGTCTTCCACGACAAGGACGCCGCCCAGGGCGCCGGCCGGGACCACAAGAAGACCGCCGACCGCCTCCCCGCCTCCCCGCAGGAGCTGGCGCAGGAGGTCATCAAGAACGCCGGCCCCACCACCGACATCAGCGTGGGCGACACCGCCCAGGTCGCCGGCCGCGACGCCTACCAGCTGGTCCTCAAGCCCAAGCAGACCGGCTCCACCGTCGGCTCCGTGCAGATCGCGGTCGACGCCAAGAACGGCGTGCCGCTGCGCATCCAGCTGCTGTCCAGCCAGGGCGGCAAGCCGATCGTCGACGCGGGCTTCACCCAGGTGGACTTCGCCAAGCCGGCCGCCGACACCTTCGCCTTCACCCCGCCGAAGGGCGCCAAGGTCACCGAGGGCACCGAGCACGGCAAGGGGCAGAAGGAGGACAAGCCGCTCAAGGCGCTGGAGTCCTTCCCCGGCCTCGGCGACCTGGCCGGCGGCGCGGGAGGCAAGGGCGACGTGAAGGTCCTCGGCGAGGGCTGGTCCACGGTGGCGCGGATCGACAGCGGCGCCGGCCAGGCCGGCAAGTCCCTCAAGGACCTGGAGAACGACAAGAACGCGCCCAAGGAGGCCAAGCAGTTCCTGAACTCCCTCGGGGACAAGGTCACCGGGAAGTTCGGCGAGGGCCGGGTCTTCTCCACCCGCCTGGTCAACGCGCTGATCACGGACGACGGCAAGGTCTACGTCGGCGCGGTCACCAAGGACCAGCTCGTGAAGACGGCCGACGCGGCCAAGTAGCCGCCACATGACGGGGGTGGCCCGGGACCTGTGTCCCGGGCCACCCTTGTGCCGTTCCCCTCCTGCGTACAGCGCCGCCGCTGTACCGTGATGTACATGTCGAGACACGTCACCATCCGCCTGGACGAAGAGTTCCACGAGCGCCTCAAGGCGCGCGCGGCGGCGTTGGGAACGACGGTCACCGCGCTCATCACCGAGGTCACGGAACGCGAACTCGACGAGGACCGCAAACGGTTCCTCACCGGCATCGAGGAGTTCGCCGACCACTGGGGCTACTTCCAGGAGCGGTTCGGCAATTGAAGATCACCATGGAGTGGGCCTGGACCGCGCTGGCCCACCATCTGCCGTCGGATCCCGCCGTCTGGGACCCCTCCGGCGTGGCCGCCGCCGTCGCCCGGCACCAGAACGACCTCGTCATGGTCCCGGAGCAGCCCGCCCCCGACACCGCCTGGCGCGCCGCGGCCTTCCTGCACACCCTCGCCGTCTGCCCCGCGCTGGAATCCCCGATGAACGAGTTCTACGCGGCCGCCGCGACCCGCTCGTACCTGCGGGTGGCCGGCGCGAAGCAGCTGCCCTCGCCCGAGGAGCTCGGCGACCTGGTGGAGGCCGCGAAGCTGGGCCGCGCCGACGTGGCCGCCGTCGCCCAGGAACTGCGCGCCCGCATCCAGGAGCCCCTGTCCGCCTCGCTGCGCCCCGGCACCGAGGAGGCGTAGCGCCGGCCGGACCGGTCGGCCCCGGGTGCCCGGCGGACCGGGCACACGGGGGTCACCGTCAGAAGGTGATCTTCCAGCTGTTGATGTAGCCCACGTCCTGCGCGGCCACGTCCTTGACCTGGAGTTTCCAGACGCCGTTGGCGACCTCGCTGGAGGCGTTGACCGTGTAGCTGGTGACCAGGTTGTCGGCGGAGTCCGAGCTGGAGTTCTTCAGCCGGTACGCCGTCCCGTCCGGGGCGATCAGGTCGATCACCAGGTCACCGCGGTAGGTGTGGACGATGTTCACGTCGACCTTGGTGGTGGCCGGGGCGTTGCCCGCCACGCCCGAGACCGTGATCGGCGAGGTCACCGCGGCGCCGGGGGAGTCCGGGATGTTCACGTCCGCCGTGTTCTCGAACGACGGGCCCGGCGGGACCGGGGTGGCCGCCCCGAGGTTCCAGATCGCGTAGGCGATGGCGTCGGCGTTGCGGTCCAGGGCGGTGTCGTTGATGTTCGCCGTGGTGTCGCAGGACGAGTGGTAGCAGCGGTCGAAGGCCTGGCCGGAGGTGCCGCCCCACTTCTGCGCCTGGGCGGCCGTCTTGGTGTAGTCGGCGCCGGAGAACAGGCCGCCGACCGGGATGCCGGCGTTCTTGAACGGCGCGTGGTCGGAGCGGCCGTCGCCCTCGGTCTCGATCTCGGTGGGGATGCCGAGGCCCGCGTAGTAGTTCTTGAAGGTCTGCTCGATGGTCGGGTCGTCGTCGTAGACGAAGTAGCCCGGGTTCGGGGAGCCGATCATGTCGAAGTTCAGGTAGCCGGAGATCTTCGCCTTCTCCGCCGCCGGCAGGCTGTTCACGTAGTACTTCGAGCCGACCAGGCCCAGCTCCTCCGCGCCCCACCAGCCGAAGCGCAGGTGCTTCGTCGGCTGGAGGTTCGCGCGGGACACCGCGAGCGCGGCCTCCAGGACGGCCGCCGAGCCGGAGCCGTTGTCGTTGATGCCGGGGCCCGAGGTCACCGAGTCCAGGTGGGAGCCGGACATCAGGACCGAGTTCGGGTCGCCGCCCGGCCAGTCGGCTATCAGGTTGTAGCCGGTCGCACCGCTGGAGGTGAAGGTCTGCAGGCTGGTGGTGAAGCCCGCCGCGTCCAGCTTGGCCTTCACGTAGTCGATCGAGGCCTTGTAGCCGGCCCGGCCGTGGGCGCGGTTGCCGCCGTTGTTGGTGGCGATGGTCTGCAGCTGCGACAGGTGAGCCTTGACGTTGGCCAGCGGGATGTCGGGCGGGGTCGGCGCGGCGGTGACGGCCGTGGGCGCCGCGAGCGCGGCGGGAGAGGTGGCGGCCAGCAGCCCCGCGACCGCGATCGCGGACGCGGCGGCAAGACGCCGGGAGACGGACAGGCTCATGTGGGGGCTCCGGGATTCCGTTGGGATGATCCGTTGGGGATGAGACGGAACGTGCGGGAATCGTGCAGGTGAGCGTTGTTGCGTCAGTGCGAGCCTGATGTTCAGCGAGAGTATGACTGTCCGTCAAGACCACAATCCGGTCAGGGTGGTTCGGAAAACGGACGATCCCCGGTACGGGTGTTCCGTACCGGGGATCGTGTGGTGTAGCTCTGTGCGGTTACGCGGGTTCGCGGCTCGGCGCCGGATCCGTGCCGGCCGCGGCCGGAGCCCCGTCGCGGCCGGGCTCCGAAGCGGACGCGGCCGCGGGCATCTCCGCCGCGGTGGCGGCGGCCTCGGCGAGCAGGGCCCGCGAACGCCGGGCGGTCCGCAGCGCGTCCCAGGTCAGCAGTACCAGCGCCGCCCAGACCAGGGAGAAGCCGGCCCACCGCTCCGGCGGCATCGCCTCGTGGAAGTACACGACCCCGAGCGCGAACTGGAACACCGGCGCCAGGTACTGGAGCAGCCCCAGCGTGGACAGCGGCACCCGGATCGCGGCCGCCCCGAAGCAGACCAGCGGGATCGCGGTGACCAGCCCGGTCGCGGCCAGCAGCGCCGAGTGCCCGAGCCCCTCTGCGGCGAAGGTGGACCGCCCCTGGACCCCCAGCCACACCAGGTAGCCCAGGGCCGGCAGGAACTGCAGGGCCGTCTCGGCGGCCAGCGACTCCAGCCCGCCCATGTCGAGCTTCTTCTTGATCAGCCCGTAGGCGGCGAAGGAGAAGGCCAGCGTGAGCGAGATCCACGGGAGCCGCCCGTAGCCGACGGACAGCACCACCACGGCGGCGAGGCCGATCCCCACCGCCGCCCACTGGGCCCGGCGCAGCCGCTCGCCCAGCACCAGGACGCCGATGGCGATGGTGACCAGCGGGTTGATGAAGTAGCCGAGGCTGGCCTCGACCACCTGGCCGTTGTTGACGGCCCAGATGTAGAGGCCCCAGTTCACGCTGATCACGGCCGCCGCCAGGGCCGTCAGCCCGAGCTTGCGGGGCTGCCGGACGATCTCGGCCATCCAGCTCCAGCGGCGCAGCGCGAGGAGCGCGATGCCGACCACGGCCAGCGACCAGACCATGCGGTGGGCGAGTATCTCGATCGCCCCGGAGGGCTTGAGCAGCGGCCAGAACAGGGGGACGAGCCCCCACATCCCGTATGCGCCGAATCCGTAGAGCAAACCCGTGCGCTGCTCGTTCTCCGCCTTCACGGGCCCTCCAGTGCGACTTCCGGCCAATCTCACAACCTCACGACGGTATCGCCGCGAGGCGCCGATGTCATGCCCGTTCCAGGGAGATACTCATGACACCGCGGCGGCCGGATCAGGCCAGGGCGCCGGCGATGGCCTCGGCCACCGGAGTCGTCGGCCGCCCGATCAGGCGGGACAGGTCGCCGCTGGTCCCCGCCAGCCGGCCGCGCGAGATCGCCGCGTCCACGTCGACGAGGATCGCCGCGAAGGGCTCGGGCACCCCGGCGCCGGTCAGCACCGTCAGGTGCGCGTCGGCCGGCACGGCGGCGTACGAGACCTCGCGGCCGGACTGCCGCGCCACCTCGGCCGCGTACTCGCCCAGGCTCCAGGCGGTGTCCCCGGACAGTTCGTACACCCGGCCCAGGTGGCCCTCGCCGGTCAGCACCGCCGCGGCGGCCGCCGCGTAGTCGGCCCGCGCCGCCGAGGCGATCCGGCCCTCGCCCGCGCTGCCGACGACCGCGCCGTGCTCCAGGACGGCGGGGAGCTGGGCGGTGTAGTTCTCGTGGTACCAGCCGTTGCGCAGGAAGGTGTGGGGGAGTCCGGAGTCGAGGATCGCCCGCTCGGTGGCCTTGTGCTCGGCGGCCAGCTCGAAGTCCGCCTCGGGCCCGCCGAGGATGCCGGTGTAGGCGAGCTGGGCGACCCCGGCCGCCGCGGCCGCGTCGATCACGGCGGTGTGCTGCGGGACCCGCCGGCCGACCTCGCTGCCGGAGATCAGCAGCACCCGGTCGCCGGCCCGGAAGGCGCCGGCGAGGGCGGCCGGGTCGTCGTAGTCGGCGACCCGTACCTCGATGCCGCGCGCGGCCAGGTCGGCGGCCTTCTCCGCGTTGCGTACGACCACGGCCAGCTCGGCGGCCGGGACGCGGTGCAGCAGCTCCTCGACGACGAGGCGGCCGAGGGATCCGGTGGCTCCGGTGACGACGATGCTCATGATGCGCTCCTGGTGCGTGGGGTTCTCGGGGTCCTTCGTGGTGATGACACCAGCCTATGGAGAGCGCTAACTATTCGTAAGTACCCACTTCAAAGTAAGGTACTGGTATGGACGTAAGTGTGAAGCCCGCGGGCGTGCAGCCCGGGCAGCCCGCGAAGCCCGCGAGCGTGAAGGCGCCGATGTGCCCGTCCCGCGGGATCCTGGAGCACGTCACCAGCCGCTGGGGCGTGCTGGTCCTCGCCGCCCTGGTGGAGCGCTCGTACCGGTTCAGCGAGCTGCGCCGGGAGGTGGGCGGGGTCAGCGAGAAGATGCTCGCCCAGACCCTCCAGACGCTGGAGCGCGACGGCTTCGTGCTGCGCCACGCGCACCCGGTGATCCCGCCGCACGTGGACTACTCCCTGACGGAGCTGGGCCGGGAGGCCGCCGAGCAGGTGTGGGCCCTGGCCCGCTGGACCGAACGCCGCACCGGCGAGGTGCAGGCGGCCCGGGAGGCGTACGACGGAGCCCGGACCCCGTAGCGGGATCCGGGCTCGCGGTCGTGGGCCGGTGTGCCGGACGGCTCAGCCGATCACGGTCCAGGTGTCGGAGCCGGCGAGCAGGGTCGCCAGGTCGCCCTTGCCCCGCTGGTCTACCGCGGTGTCGAGCTGCTCGGCCATGAGGGTGTCGTAGACGGGCCGCTCGACGTCGCGGAGGACGCCGATCGGGGTGCGGTGGAGGGTGTCGGGGTCGGCGAGGCGGGAGAGCGCGAAGGCGGTCGTCGGGGACGCCGCGTGGGCGTCGTGGACGAGGATCCGCGCCTCGTTGGCCGCCGTGACCTCCACGACCTCCAGGTCGCCGGTGCGCTCGTTGCGGACGACGCCCTTGGCGTCGTCGGCGCCGAAGCGGATCGGCCGGCCGTGTTCGAGGCGGATCACTGCCTCCTTGGCCTGCTCCTGGTCCTTGAGGGCCTCGAAGGCGCCGTCGTTGAAGATGTTGCAGTTCTGGTAGATCTCGACCAGGGCCGTGCCGGGGTGGTCGGCGGCCTGGCGCAGCACCTCGGTGAGGTGCTTGCGGTCGGAGTCGATCGTGCGGGCGACGAAGGAGGCCTCGGCGCCCAGGGCCAGCGACACCGGGTTGAAGGGGGCGTCCAGGGAGCCCATCGGCGTCGACTTGGTGACCTTGCCGAGTTCCGAGGTGGGCGAGTACTGGCCCTTGGTCAGCCCGTAGATCCGGTTGTTGAAGAGCAGGATCTTGAGGTTGACGTTGCGGCGCAGGGCGTGGATGAGGTGGTTGCCGCCGATGGACAGTGCGTCGCCGTCACCCGTGACCACCCAGACCGACAGGTCGCGGCGGGAGGTGGCCAGGCCGGTCGCGATCGCGGGGGCGCGGCCGTGGATGGAGTGCATCCCGTAGGTGTTCATGTAGTACGGGAAGCGGGAGGAGCAGCCGATCCCGGAGACGAAGACGATGTTCTCCCGGGCCAGGCCCAGCTCGGGCATGAAGCCCTGGACGGCGGCCAGGACCGCGTAGTCCCCGCAGCCCGGGCACCAGCGGACCTCCTGGTCCGACTTGAAGTCCTTCATCGACTGCCTGGCCTCGGCCTTGGGGACCAGGGACAGCAGATCGGGGGCGTCGGTCACCTCAGTCATTGATGGCCTCCTCGAGAACCTTCGCGAGCTGCTCCGCCTTGAAGGGCATTCCGTTGACCTGGTTGTACGACTGGGCGTCGACCAAGTACCTCGCCCGGATCAGGGTGGCCAGCTGTCCGAGGTTCATCTCGGGCACCACTACCTTGTCGTAACGCTTCAGGACCTCCCCGAGATTCCTCGGGAAGGGGTTGAGGTGGCGCAGGTGGGCCTGCGCGACCGGGCTGCCGGCGATGCGGAGCCGGCGGACGGCCGCGGTGATCGGGCCGTAGGTGGAGCCCCAGCCCAGGACCAGGGTGCGGGCGCCGTCCGGGTCGTCGACCTCCAGGTCCGGGACCTCGATGCCGTCGATCTTGGCCTGGCGGGTGCGGACCATGAGGTCGTGGTTGGCCGGGTCGTAGCTGATGTTGCCCGTGCCGTCCTGCTTCTCGATCCCGCCGATCCGGTGCTCCAGGCCCGGCGTGCCGGGGACCGCCCAGGGGCGGGCCAGGGTCTCCGGGTCCCGCTTGTAGGGCCAGAACACCTCGGTGCCGTCGGCCAGGGTGTGGTTCGGGCCCTTGGCGAACCGGACCTTCAGGTCGGGGAGGTCCGCCACGTCCGGGATCCGCCAGGGCTCGGAGCCGTTGGCCAGGTAGCCGTCGGAGAGCAGGAACACCGGCGTCCGGTACGTGAGGGCGATCCGGGCCGCGTCGAGCGCGGCGTCGAAGCAGTCCGCCGGGGTGCGCGGGGCGACGACCGGGACGGGGGCCTCGCCGTTGCGGCCGTACATGGCCTGGAGGAGGTCCGCCTGCTCGGTCTTGGTCGGCAGTCCGGTGGACGGGCCGCCGCGCTGGATGTCCACGATCAGCAGCGGCAGCTCCAGGGACACCGCCAGCCCGATGGTCTCGGACTTCAGCGCCACGCCGGGCCCGGAGGTGGTCGTCACGCCGAGCGCGCCGCCGAAGGCCGCTCCGAGGGCGGCGCCGATGCCGGCGATCTCGTCCTCGGCCTGGAAGGTCCGCACGCCGAAGTTCTTGTGCCGGCTCAGCTCGTGCAGGATGTCCGACGCCGGGGTGATCGGGTAGGAGCCCAGGTAGAGCGGCAGATCGGCCTGCTGGGCCGCCGTGATCAGCCCGTACGAGAGCGCCAGGTTCCCGGAGATGTTCCGGTAGGTGCCCGTCGGGAAGGCCTTGGTGGCCGGCGCGACCTCGTAGGAGACGGCGAAGTCCTCGGTCGTCTCGCCGAAGTTCCAGCCCGCCCGGAAGGCGACGATGTTCGCCTCGGCGATGTCGGGCTTCTTCGCGAACTTCTGCCGCAGGAAGTTCTCCGTGCCCTCCGTGGGCCGGTGGTACATCCAGCTCAGCAGCCCCAGCGCGAACATGTTCTTGCTGCGCTCGGCCTCCTTGCGGGAGAGCCCGAAGTCCTTCAGGGCCTCCACCGTCAGGGTGGTCAGCGGCACCCGGTGGATGTTGTACGCCGAGAGCGAGCCGTCTTCCAGCGGGGAGGTCTCGTAGCCGACCTTGGCCATCGGGCGCTTGGTGAACTCGTCCGTGTTGACGATGATCTCCGCGCCGCGCGGCACGTCCGCGATGTTGGCCTTCAGCGCCGCCGGGTTCATCGCGACCAGCACGTTCGGGGCGTCACCCGGGGTGAGGATGTCGTGGTCCGCGAAATGCAGCTGGAACGAGGACACGCCCGGCAGGGTCCCGGCGGGGGCGCGGATCTCGGCCGGGAAGTTCGGCAGCGTCGAGAGGTCGTTGCCGAAGGACGCCGTCTCCGAGGTGAAACGGTCGCCCGTCAGCTGCATACCGTCACCCGAGTCACCCGCGAAACGGATGATCACCCGGTCGACACGGCGGATCTCCTTGCCGGCTCCATGGGGCGCAGTCGCCGTGCGCTGCTCCCCGATGGACCCGCCGGCCCCGTCGGCCTGCTCGGCCGGGCTACTGACCTGGCTGGTCACTGAACTGGACCTCCTTCGAGGCGGGGGCGCTCGTTCCCAGAACCAACCCTACGTCCGTGGGGTCGTCCGGCCCTGGGTCGCCCGCATTCTGGACCGCCCCTTTCGAGGCGGTCTGTCCGACAGACGTCGTGCACAACTCGAAATATTCCAAATCACCCGGCGGTCGCCGGGGCGGCCGAAACCGCGCGCCTTACCTGACAGATTGTCAGTTAATCAAGACCTCAGGTAGGTGAGGACCGCCAGTACACGCCGGTGATCCCCGTCACTCGGGGACAGACCCAGCTTCATGAAGATATTGCTGACGTGCTTCTCCACGGCCCCATCGCTCACCACGAGCTGCTTGGCTACAGCGGAATTCGTGCGTCCTTCAGCCATCAGGCCCAGTACCTCGCGCTCGCGCGGGGTCAGCCCGGCGAGGACGTCCTGCTTCCGGCTGCGGCCGAGCAGCTGCGCCACGACCTCCGGATCCAGCGCCGTTCCGCCCCGGGCGACCCGGACGACGGCGTCGAGGAACTCCCGCACCTCGGCCACGCGGTCCTTCAGCAGGTACCCCACGCCGGTACTGGAACCGGCCAGCAGTTCGGTGGCGTACTGCTCCTCCACGTACTGCGACAGCACGAGCACGCCGATGCCCGGGTACTCGCGGCGCAGCCGCACGGCCGCCCGCACCCCCTCGTCGGTGTGCGTCGGCGGCATCCGCACGTCGGCCACCACCACGTCCGGCAGCGCCCCCTCGGCCGCCAGCTCCGCCACCGTCTTGATCAGGGCTTCCGCGTCCCCGACGCCGGCCACGACGTCATGCCCCCGGTCGGTCAGCAACCGGGTCAGGCCCGCACGGAGCAGCACTGAATCCTCGGCGATGACGACCCGCACCCTGTCTTCCACGTTCCCGCAGCTCCCGCGTCCACTCGTCGGCCCACTTGGCAGTGCCAAGCATCCCAGCCGGACCGGAACCGGGGGGCGGATCCAAGCCAAGGCCGGAATACATGACCGAATTCAGCCTGGCCGACGTTCAACGAGGGAGACTTTCGGGGCGCTGGGGCGCTGGGGCGCTGGGGCGCTGGGGTTGCCGACGGAGCCGGGGGCCGTCCGCCCCCGACCCGCCGGACACCCGCTAGGCGGCCCGCCAGGGAAGCTCGGCGGTGACCACCGTGCCCTGCCCCTCGGGGGAGTCCACCACGAACACCCCGTCCACCGAGTCCAGCCGCTCCGCGAGCCCGGCCAGCCCGCTCCCGCCGGAGGCATCGGCTCCGCCGCGCCCGTCGTCGGCCACCCGCAGCAGCAGCCGCGACCCCGACCGCCACACCTCGACGCTCGCGCCCCGTGCCCGCGCGTGCTTGCTGACGTTCTGCAGCAGCTCGGAGACCGTGAAGTACGCGATGCCCTCGATCGCCGCCGCCGGCCGCTCCGCCAGGTCCACCTGCACCTTCACCGGCACCGCGCACCGCGAGGCCACCGAGGACAGGGCCGCGTCGAGCCCCCGGTCGGTCAGCACCGCCGGGTGGATGCCCCGAGCGAGGTCCCGCAGCTCCTGGAGGGCGATCTTCACCTCGCCGTGCGCCTCGTCCACCATCCGGGCCGCGGCCTGCGGGTCCTCGGCCAGCTTCTCCTTCGCCAGCCCCAGGTCCATGGCCAGCGCCACCAGCCGGGCCTGCGCCCCGTCGTGCAGGTCGCGTTCGATCCGCCGCAGGTCGGCCGCCGCGGTGTCCACGACCACCCCGCGGTCGGACTCCAGCTCCCTGACCCGGTCGTCCAGCCGGGACCGGCCGAGCAGCCCGCTGACGAGCACCCGGTCGGCGGTGGTCAGCGCCCGCAGCACCCACGGGGTGGCCAGCGTCAGGCCCAGCCCGATGACGAAGGCGCCGACGATGGTCGCGGGGGAGTCCAGGTAGAAGGCGTAGTCGTCGTTCTGGAGGACCGGCAGCCCCGGCAGGTCGGTGAAGGCCGGGAACACCCAGAACCACAGCGGGTACAGCAGCAGGCTCCAGCCGGTGGTCCACAGCACGAGCGCCGTCGTGAAGGCGAACACCGCCCAGGGCAGGTGGACCACGCAGTACAGCACGTGCCGCCAGGCGCTGCCGCTCTTCAGCAGCGCCCCGACCCGGGCCACCGCCCCGCTCCCGGCCGCCCGGACCGGCGCCGGATCGGCGAGCGGCACCCGCAGCATCCCCCGCACCCGGGCCCGCTCCACCTGGCCGAAGCCCCGGCACATGGCCAGCACCCCGGCCAGCACCGGCACCCCGACGAACGTCACGAGCAGCCCGGCGCCGACGGCCACTCCGGTGACGGTGAGGGAGAAGTACAGGGTGCTGAGCGGCAGGCCCACCAGGACGTACGCGAACTCGCGCCAGGTCTGCGCCGCCACCGGAGCCCGCAGCACCGCCCGGCCGCCGCCGTTGCCGTTGCCCATGATCCCGCCCCGCCCTTCCGCTCTTCCTGCTGACCCCTCAACCCTGCCGCCGCCCCCTCTGCCCGAACCATGCGGCAGGTCACCCTCTCTCCCGGGGGTTAACCCCACCTCCCGCGCGGGTCGGGGAGCGGCCTACGCCCGCCCGCGCCAGGGCAGCTCGGCGGTGACCACCGTGCCCCGCCCCTCGGGGGAGTCCACCGTGAACGCCCCGTCCACCGCCCGCAGCCGCTCCGCGAGCCCGGCCAGCCCGCTCCCGCCGGAGGCATCGGCTCCGCCGGGCCCGTCGTCGGCCACCCGCAACAGCAGCCGGGTACCCGTACGCCACACCTCGACGCTCGCGATCCGCGCCTGAGCCCCCGCGTGCTTGCTGACGTTCTGCAGCAGCTCCGACACCACGAAGTACGCGATCCCCTCGATCGCCTCCGCCGGCCGCTCGTCCAGGTCCACGTGCACCTTCACCGGCACCAGGCACCGCGAGGCCACCGAGGACAGGGCCGCGTCGAGCCCCCGGTCGGTCAGCACCGCCGGGTGGATGCCCCGCGCGAGGTCCCGCAGCTCCTGGAGCGCCAGCTTCACCTCGCCGTGCGCCTCGTCGACCATCGCCGCCGCGCCCTCCGGGTCCTCCAGCAGCTTCTCCTTCGCCAGGCCGAGCCCCATGGCGAGCGCCACCAGCCGGGCCTGCGCCCCGTCGTGCAGGTCGCGTTCGATCCGCCGCAGGTCGGCCGCCGCGGTGTCCACGACCACCCCGCGCCCCGACTCCAGCTCGGCGATGCGCCGCTCCAGCTCGTCGGAGGGCGACAGCAGGCCCCGTACCATCGCGCGGTCCACGTTGGACAGCAAGCGCGCCACGTACGGCAGCACGGGCCACAGCACGATCAGCCCGGGCAGCGCGATACTGAAGGTCAGCACTCCCCACGGCAGCCGGACCAGCTCGTACAGCACGGTCCGCCAGCCCACCGGGTCCTTGATCCCGGCCCACAGCCAGGGGAAGAACCCGCCCGCCCGGTACGGCGGCGGCAGCGGGGTCGGCTCGTCCACCCGCACACCGAGCAGGGCCCGCGCCCGGACGCGTTCGAGTTTTCCGAGCTGCCGCGACCCGAGGAGACCGCACGCGAGCAGCGGCAGTCCGATCGCGGTCACGGACAGACCGCCCGCCGTCGCCATCATGAAAACCGTGTAAACAAATCCGATCAACGCCACCGGCAGGTTGCTCAGGAGGTACGCGACCTCCTTCCACGTGACCGCGTCGAAGGCGGGACGCACGGGAGGGGGAGCGGAAGCTTGATCGTTCGCGGTCATGCGGCTCAGCCTGCCAATTCCGCCCCGCCGACGCCATGGGGCAGCCGGGCCCGAGTGAACGGGGGGTAACCCCACCCCGTGCAGCCCAGGCCCTAGACTCCCTGCCGTACCAGATCAACCTGATCGTCGACAGTGGCCGAGGAGCGAGGAACGGACGTGCCCGACCCAACGGTATCGACAGCGACCGTGATCGCAGCGGACTACTTCCGGAGCTATTCGGTCGTCGGCCTGCTCGCTGTCGTCGGCGTGCTCTTCGTCGCCGTGGCCTTCGGCGCCGGCCGCCTGCTGCGGCCCGTGGTCCCGACCCCCGAGAAGCTGCTGACGTACGAGTGCGGCGTGGACCCCGTGGGCGAGGGCTGGGCGCACACCCAGGTCCGCTACTACGTCTACGCGTTCCTGTACGTCATCTTCGCCGTCGACTCGATCTTCCTCTTCCCGTGGGCGACGGTGTTCGCCGCCGCCGGTTACGGCGCCACGACCCTGGTCGAGATGTTCATCTTCCTGGGGTTCCTGGCCGTCGGCCTGCTCTACGCGTACAAGAAGGGCGTCCTCGAATGGACGTGACACCGGCCGTCACCCCGGAGCCCCAGCTGCTTCCGGAGCCGAAGAGGCTGGGCGTGCTCTCCCGCCTCGCCCCGGAGCCCATGAAGGTGGTCCTGAACTGGGGCCGCCGCTACAGCCTGTGGGTCTTCAACTTCGGCCTCGCATGCTGCGCGATCGAGTTCATCGCCGCGTCGATGGCCCGGCACGACTTCATCCGCCTGGGTGTCATCCCGTTCGCGCCGGGCCCGCGCCAGGCCGACCTGATGATCGTCTCGGGCACGGTGACGGACAAGATGGCCCCGGCCGTCAGGCGCCTGTACGAGCAGATGCCCGAGCCGAAGTACGTCATCTCCTTCGGCGCCTGCTCCAACTGCGGCGGCCCGTACTGGGACTCGTACTCCGTCACCAAGGGCGTGGACCAGATCATTCCGGTCGACGTCTACGTGCCGGGCTGCCCGCCCCGCCCGGAGGCCCTCCTCCAGGGCATCCTCAAGCTCCAGGAGAAGATCGCACGCGAGTCCCTCGCGGACCGCTATGCGGCCTCCCCCTCCGTCGCCCAGCTCACCAGCGGCCTCGTCACGCCGCCGCCCGCACCGGGAGCCGGCGCGTGAACCTCTACGACTCCCTCCCCGAAGCGGCCGGCACGGTCTTCGGCGCCGAGGCCGTGGCCTCGTCCGCGTACGAGCTCCTCACCGTCGACGTCCCCGTCGGCTCCTGGATCTCCGCGCTGGAGATCGCCCGCGACAAGCTCGGCTGCACCTACTTCGACTGGCTGAGCGCGGTCGACGAGCCCGGCACGGGATTCCGCGTCTGCGCGCACGTCGTCTCCCTGGAGAACCACCGGGTACGCCGCCTGCTGCTGCGCACGACCGTCCCGCACTCGGCGCCCTCCCTGCCGTCCGCCGTCGCCGTGTACGCGGGCGCCGAATGGCACGAGCGGGAGACCTTCGAGATGTTCGGGGTCACCTTCACCGACCACCCGAACCTCGTCCACCTGCTCCTCCCCGAGAACTTCGAGGGACACCCGCTGCGCAAGGACTTCGTCCTGGCGGCGCGCGTCGCCAAGGCGTGGCCCGGGGCCAAGGAGCCGGGCGAGGCGCACGACCCGGACGCGCCCAAGCGCCGCCAGATGCTCCCGCCCGGCGTGCCGGACCCGAACGACTGGGGCCCCCTCAAGGGCCAGCTGCCCCCCGCCCCCGCCCGCCCGGCCCGCACCCCGCGCGCCGCGGGCGCCGGCCCGGCGCGCACCCCGCGCGAGGGCGCCCCGGTGCGCCGCACCCGCTCGGTCGCGGAGGGCTCCGCCACCCAGGCCGCCCCCGCCGACGCGGCGGACACCCCGGCCGCCGCCCGCCCGCCCCGCCGCACCCGCTCGGTCGCGGACGGCTCCGCCAGCCAGGCGCCGCCCCCGGCGGCCGACGGCGCCGACGCCCCGGCAGCGGACGGCTCGGCAGGCCCGGCGGCCCCGACGGCCCCGGCGACCGCCGGCGAGTCCGGCACTCCGGAGGCCGACGCGCCGGTGCCCCCGGCGGCCGCCCCCGGCACCGCCCGCCCGCCCCGCCGCACCCGCTCCGCCTCCGACGGCTCCGCGAGCCAGGGAGCCGCGCCGGAGCCGGAGGCTCCCAGGCGCCCGGCACCGCGCAGCTCCGACGCCCCCTGGCACGACCCGAAGCCCGCCTTCGACGAGCCCCCGGCCCCCGCGCTCGAGCCGAAGCCCAAGCCCGACCCCACCACCGAAACCGACACCACCGGAGGCGACGCGTGAACGACGTCCTCGACGTCGCCCTGCGACTGATCGTCGTCTTCGCCGCCTTCCTCGTGCTCCCGCTCGTCATCGGGCAGACCGAGCACAAGGTGATGGCGCACATGCAGGGCCGCCTCGGCCCCATGTACGCCGGCGGCTTCCACGGCTGGGCCCAGCTCGTCGCCGACGGCGTGAAGTTCGCGCAGAAGGAGGACATCGTCCCGGCCAACGCCGACCGGCGGATCTTCCAGCTCGCCCCCGCCGTCGCGCTCCTGCCGTACCTCCTCGTCCTGATCGCCATCCCGATCGGCCCCGGAGACAGCTGGATCGGCCAGGTCATCGACGCCGGCCTCTTCTACGCCCTCGCCGTCATGGGCGTCGGCGTGCTCGGCAGCCTCATGGGCGGCTGGGCCTCCGCGAACAAGTTCTCCCTGCTCGGCGGCCTGCGCACCGCCGCCCAGCTGCTCGCGTACGAGCTGCCCATGCTGCTCGCCGCCGCCTCCGTCGCGATGGCCGCCGGGACCGTGTCCCTGCCCGGCATCGTCGGAGCCTTCGAGTGGTGGTGGCTGCCCTGGCAGATCATCGGCGCGGTCGTCTTCTTCACCGCCGGCCTCGCCGAACTCCAGCGGCCCCCGTTCGACATGCCCGTCGCCGACTCCGAGATCATCTTCGGCGCGTACACGGAGTACACCGGCCTGCGCTTCGCGCTGTTCCTGCTCGCCGAGTACGCCGGCATCGTCGTCCTGTGCGCCCTCACCACCGTCCTCTTCCTCGGCGGCTGGCACGGCCCCTTCGGCGGTGACGACCTCGGCTGGTTCTGGACCCTCCTCAAGACCGCCGTCCTCGCCTTCGTCGTCATCTGGCTCCGGGTGAGCTACCCGCGCCTGCGCGAGGACCAGCTCCAGAAGCTCGCCTGGACCGTACTCATCCCCCTCGCGCTCGCCCAGATCGCGCTCACCGGCATCGTGAAGGTGGCGATCCAGTAATGCCCCCGATTCCCGGATCCGGCCTCGCCAAGGGCCTGGCCGTCACCCTGCGCACGATGACCAAGCGCGCGCACACCGCCCAGTACCCCGAGGTGCAGCCCGAGCTCCCGCCCCGCAGCCGCGGGGTCATCGGCCTGTTCGAGGAGAACTGCACGGTCTGCATGCTGTGCGCCCGCGAGTGCCCCGACTGGTGCATCTACATCGACTCCCACAAGGAGACGGTGCCCGCCGCCGCCCCCGGCGGCCGCGAACGCAGCCGCAACGTGCTCGACCGCTTCGCCATCGACTTCTCCCTCTGCATGTACTGCGGCATCTGCATCGAGGTGTGCCCCTTCGACGCCCTCTTCTGGTCGCCGGAGTTCGAGTACGCGGAGACCGACATCCACGAGCTCACCCACGAGCGCGACAAGCTCCGTGAATGGATGTGGACCGTGCCGGCCCCGCCCGCCCTCGACCCCGCGGCGGAGGAGCCCAAGGAGATCGCCGCCGCCCGCAAGGCCGTGGAGAAGGCCGAAGCCGCAGCGGCGGCAGCGGCCGCCGCCGCGCAGGCCGAAGCCGCCCCGCCCGCCGACGGCACCCCCGACACCCCGGCGGGAGGCACCGCCTGATGTACCCCGTCCACCTCGCAGCCGCCGCGGCCGCGGGCGCCCCCGCGCCCGGCCCCGGCTTCCTCTCGCCGACCGGCGTCGAGATCGCCTTCCTCCTCGTCGGCCTCGCCACCCTCGGCGCGGCCGTCATCACGGTCACCACCAAGCAGCTCGTGCACGCCGCCCTCTGGCTGGTCGTCGCCCTCGGCGGGATCGCCGTCGAGTACCTGCTGCTGACCGCCGAGTTCATCGCCTGGGTCCAGGTCCTGATCTACCTCGGCTCCGTGGTCGTCCTCCTGCTCTTCGGGCTGATGCTCACCAAGGCCCCCATCGGACGCTCCCCGGACGCCGACTCCGGCAACCGGTGGGTCGCGCTCGGCGTCGCCGGCACCGCCGGGGCCGCGCTCGTCTGGGTGGTCGCCGACGCCTTCCGCACCACCTGGATCGACCTCGACGGACCTGCCCAGGGCTCCACCAAGGTCTCCGGCGAGATCCTCTTCCAGCACTGGGTGCTGCCCTTCGAGGCGCTCTCCGTGCTCCTCCTCGCCGCCCTGATCGGCGCCATCGTGCTCTCCCGCCGCACCACCCCCGCAGAGGACGCCGCCGACGCGGCCGACGCCGCCGCCTGCGCGGCCGGCCAGGAGGGACAGCGCTGATGCACCTCGCCTACCCCGCGGTCCTCGCGGCCCTCCTCTTCGCCACCGGCCTCTACGGCGTGCTCGCCCGCCGCAACGCCATCCTCGTCCTGATGTCCGTCGAGCTGATGCTCAACGCCGTCAACCTCAACCTGGTCGCCTTCGACGTGTGGCTGCGCGACACCCTGCACGCCGGCCAGGCCCTCACCCTCTTCACGATCGCCATCGCCGCCGCCGAGATCGGCATCGGCCTCGCCATCGTGCTGATGGTCTACCGCAACCGCGGAACCTCGGACGTCGACCGGCTCCGCGACACCGCCGAGGGCCACGAGCCCGGCACCGATGACACCGCTGCCACCACTGCCCGGCCGGAGGTCGCCGCGTGAGCACCACGACCCTCGCGGTCCTCGTCCCCGTCCTCCCCTTCCTCGGCGCCGTCGCCGGCCTGCTCCTGGGCCGCACCGCCCCCGGCTTCGTCCGGCCGCTGGCCATCCTGCCGGTGCTGGCCGCCGCCGTCCTCGCCGTCCTCGTCGCCGTCCGCCAGGGGGGCGGCCCTGCCATCGACACCGCGACCGAGCTCACCCCGACCGGCTCCGTGCCGATCGACCTGTCGCTCCATCTGGACGGTTTCGCCGTACTGGTCGCCGTCCTCGTCGGGGTCGTCGCCACCTGCGTACAGATCTACTCGACGGCGTACCTGCGCGAGGACCCGCGCTACCCGTCCTACGCCGCCCTCGTCTCCCTGTTCACCTCCGCCATGCTGCTCGTCGTCTACTCCGGCGACCTGATGGTGCTGCTGGTCGGCTGGGAGATCATGGGCATCTGCTCGTACTTCCTCGTCGGCCACTACTGGGAGACCGAGGCGGCCCGCTCCGCCTCCCTGAAGGCCTTCCTCGTCACCAAGCTCGGCGACGTCCCCTTCCTCATCGGACTGTTCGCGCTCGCCGCCGACGCCGGCTCCTTCCGGATCACCAAGATCCTCGGCACCGTCGCCGCGGGCGGACTCGACCACCCGACGCTCATCGCGCTGCTCCTGCTCGCCGGCGTCGCCGGCAAGTCCGCTCAGTTCCCGCTCCACACCTGGCTGCCCGACGCCATGGCCGGCCCCACCCCGGTCTCCGCGCTGATCCACGCCGCGACGATGGTCGCCGCCGGCGTCTACTTCATCGCCCGCCTGCTGCCCGTCTTCGCGGCCTCCCGGGCCGCGCTCGTGGTCATGGCCGTCATGGCCGCCGTCACGATGATCGGCTCCGGCCTCGCCGCCCTCGCCCAGGACGACATCAAGCGCGTCCTCGCCTACTCCACCATCGGCCAGCTCGGCTACATGACCGGCGCCCTCGCCGTCGGCGACCGCGGCGCCGCCGTCTTCCACCTCCTGTCCCACGGCGCCTTCAAGGCGCTCCTCTTCCTCGGCGCGGGCGTCATCATCCACGCCGCCGGGACGAACTCCCTGGCCGCCATGTCCCGCATGGACGGCCTGGCCAAGCGCATCCCCGACGCCTTCTGGACGATGACGATCGCGCTGCTCGCGCTCGCCGCGATCCCGCCCTTCGCCGGCTTCTTCTCCAAGGAAGCCGTCCTCGTCGCCGCCGAGGAGGCCGCGACCGGACACTCCGACCTCGCGCCCGGCGCGGCCGGCTGGACCGTCCTCGTCGCCGGGGTGCTCACCGCCCTGCTCACCGCCGCCTACGCCACCCGGCTGTGGCTGATGGCCTTCCGGGGCCGCGGCGCCGCCGCCCCCGACCACGGCCGGGAACCCGTCGCCATGACCGGCGTGCTGTGGCTGCTGGCGGTCCCCACGACCGCCTTCGGCCTCGCCGCCGGCCCCCTCGCCGACTGGTTCGACGGCGAGGGGCTCACCCCGTCCGTGACCACCTCGGTCCTCGGCACCGGCGCCGCCCTCCTCGGCATCGTTCTCACCTACGGCCTCTGGCAGCGGGCCACCGCCCGCGCCGCCGCCGGGATCCGCAACGGAGGAGCCGTACCCGCGTCCGTCGCCGCCGCCACGTCCGCCGCCGAGACCCCCGAGGTGGCCGAGGTGACCCACGAGCACCCCGCCGTCCCGGCCGCCCCCGCGGCCGACCCCGGCCGGGCCCTCCTCGGCCCGCTGCACCGCCACGCCGCCGACGGCTTCCACCTCGACGCCGTCTACGACCGGCTCTTCGTCCGCCCCACCCGGGCGGCCGCGGGCCTGGTCCGCTTCCTGGACCGCGAGGTCGTCGACACGTACGTCCGCGGCGCGGGCGCCGGACCCCGGCTGCTCGGCAGCCTCGTCCGCCGGGCCCAGACCGGCAACGTGCAGAGCTACCTGAGCGCCCTGCTCGCCGGCGCCGTGGTCCTGGCGATCGCCACCGCCGTCCTCGCCAACGTCAACGCCGGATCGTGAGCCGAGAGTCAGCCGTGATCGATATCAGCCCGTCCGTGATGCAGTTCCTCCTGGCGTTCGTCGTGGCCGCACCGCTCCTCGGCGCCGTCGCGGCCCTCCTGCCGGCCCCGCCCGGACTCAAGGGCAAGAGCCCCGAACAGGCCGTGCTCCGCCACGGGGTCACCGTCACCGGAGCCGTCCTCGCCGCCGCCGTCGCCCTCACCCTGGGCTTCGACCACGACGCCCCGTCCCGCTTCCAGGCGACGACGGACATCAGCTGGATCCAGGCGCTGAACATCCGGATCCACCTCGGCATCGACGGCATCTCGCTCCCCCTCCTCCTGATGACCGCGCTGCTGTTCTTCCTCTGCGCGGTGTACAGCTACTTCAAGCTCCCCGAAGGCCCCTCCCCGAAGGCCTTCGTCGCGCTGCTCCTCGTCCTCGAAGCCGGCACCCTCGCGACCTTCGCCGTCCTCGACCTGATGCTGTTCTTCCTCGCCTTCGAGATGGTCCTCATCCCGATGTACTTCCTCATCGCCCGCTGGGGCGGAGCTCAGCGGCAGGCCGCCGCCTGGAAGTTCATCCTCTACACGCTCCTCGGCTCCGTGGTCATGCTGCTCGGGCTGCTGCTCATCGGCCTGAACAGCGGCACTTTCGACATGGTGGCACTCGCCACCGACAACGGCCGCGGACTGAGCCGCACCACCCAGCTCCTGGCCGTCCTCGCCATCGGCATCGGGCTCGCCGTGAAGACCCCGATGTGGCCGCTGCACACCTGGCTGCCCGACGCCCACACCGCCGCCCCCACCGTCGGCTCCGTGCTCCTCGCCGGCGTCATGCTGAAGATGGGCACCTACGGGTTCGTGCGCATCCTGCTGCCCGTCACCCCCGACGGCATGCACACCTTCGCCCCCTACCTGGGCGCCTTCGCCGCCGTCGGCATCGTCTACGGATCCCTCGCCTGCCTCGCCCTGACCCGCAAGAACGGCAAGGGCGACCTCAAGCGGCTCATCGCGTACTCCTCCGTCGGCCACATGGGCTTCGTCCTCCTCGGCATCGCGTCCATGACCCCCACCGGGGTCAACGGCGCGCTCTTCGCCAACATCGCCCACGGCCTGATCACCGGCCTCCTCTTCTTCCTCGTCGGCGCCCTCAAGGACCGCTACGGCAGCAGCGACCTCGACACCCTCGCCGGAGCCACCGGTGCCGCCCTCTACGGCCGCGCCCCCCGCCTCGGCGCCCTCCTCGCCTTCGCCGCCGTCGCCTCCCTCGGCCTGCCCGGCCTGGCCGGCTTCTGGGGCGAGATGCTGGCCCTCTTCGGTGCCTTCGACCCCGCCGAGGGGCTCTCCCGCCCGGCCTTCCTCACCTACATGGCCATCGGCGCGTTCGGCACCCTGCTCACCGCCGCCTACCTGCTGATCGTCGTACGGCGCGTCTGCATGGGCGACCCGAAGGCCGGCCCCGAGATCACCGTGGCCGACGTCCAGCGCTACGAGTTCGCCGCCTGGACCCCGCTCGTCGCCCTCACCGTCCTCGCCGGCCTGTGGCCGGCGGTCCTCCTCGGCCTCACCGACCCGGCCGTACAGAAGCTCCTCGCAGGAGGCAACGCATGACGGCCACGACGGCCCTCGCCGCCGACACCCCCAGCCTGGTCCAGTCCGTCGACTGGCTCGCGATCGCGCCCGTGGTCGTCACCGCCGCCGTCGCCGTGCTCGTCCTGGTCGCCGACCTGTTCGTACCGGAGCGCCGCAAGCCGCTCCTCGGCTGGGTCTCCGTGGCCGGCCTGGCCGCCGCGACCGCCCTCCTGCTCCCGCTGCGCGCCGGCGACCGCACCACCTTCTGCCTCACCGGCGACCCGGCCGCGTGCAGCTACACCGCCGACCACTTCACGCTCGTCGTGCAGTTCCTGGTGCTGGCCGGAGCCCTGGTCACCGCGCTGCTGTCGGTCACCGCCGTCCGCGACGCGCGCACCCCGGCGGGCGAGTACTGGTTCCTGCTGCTGTCCTCCGCCGCCGGCGCCGCCCTGCTGCCCGCCTCCCGCGACCTCGCCACCCTGATCGTCGCCCTCGAAGTGGCCTCGCTGCCCGCCTTCGCCCTCGTCGGCATGCGCCGCGGCGACCGGCTCTCCTCCGAGGCCGCCCTCAAGTTCTTCCTGTCCTCGGTCACCGCCACCGCCGTCTCCCTGATGGGCGTCAGCTTCGTCTACGCCGCCACCGGCTCCCTGCACCTCTCGCAGGTCGCGGAACGGCTCGAAGAGGTACCCGGACAGCTCGACACCCTCGCCATGGCGGGCGTCGCGCTCACCCTCGTCGGCTTCGCCTTCAAGACCGCCGCCGTCCCCTTCCACTTCTGGGTCCCCGACACTTACGTGGGCGCCCCGCTGGCCGTCGCCGGCTACCTCTCGGTGATCGGCAAGGCCGTCGGCTTCACCGGCCTCATCCTCGTCACGGTGATCGCGTTCCCCGCGTACTCCGACATCTGGGGCCCGGCCCTGGCCGTGCTCGCCGCGCTCACCATGACCGTCGGCAACGCCGCCGCCCTGCGCCAGTCCGCCGACCGCGCCCACAGCGCCGTACGCCTCCTCGCCTGGTCCTCCGTCGGCCAGGCCGGCTACCTCCTGGTCCCGATCGCCGCGGCCGCGTACACCGACCGCGACCAGATCGGCTCCACCGTCGCCTACGCCCTCATGTACGCGGCCGTGAACCTCGGCGCCTTCGCCGTGGCCGCCCTGGTGGCCCGCACGAAGCCGCTGCACCGGATCAGCGACTACCGGGGCCTGTACGCGCAGCGGCCCGCCGCCGCCCTCGCGATGGCCTTCTTCCTGCTCTGCCTGGCCGGACTGCCGCCCGGCATCATCGGGCTGTTCGCCAAGGTCGCCGTCTTCCGGTCGGCCGTCGACGCGGGCCTCGGCTGGCTGGCCGTCCTCATGGCCGTCAACGTCGTCGTCGCCCTGTACTACTACCTGCGCTGGACCGCGCTCCTGTTCCGCAGCCCGGAGCCCGGTACGGAGCCCGCGCCGGAGTCCGCCGCCGCGGACGCGCCCGCCCGCACGAAGGTGCCCCGGCCCGTCACGGCCGCGATCGCCCTCACCGCCGTGACCGCCCTGGTCCTCTCGGCCGCCCCGCAGCTCGTCCTGCGCTTCGCCTCCGGCAGCCTCTTCCCGCTGTAGCCCGCGCAGCAGGGCCCACCCGCGGGGACTCACCCGTACGGAGCAACGCCCCCCGCCGCCCCCCGCCCGTGCCACGGGCCGGGGGCGGCCCCGTCACGCCCCGGGAACCAGACGCCGCCACCTCGCGTTGACCAGGAAGGGAGGGTCCACTGGACCGAAGTCCCGCAGATCCACGACGGGGCTCCCCTGCCGCACCACTTGGAGGGCGTACCGTGCACCGCCGGCACAACGGGCTGAAGACCGCCGTACTCCTCGGCGGGATGTCCGCACTCATCATCCTCATCGGAAGCTTCTTCGGACGGGGCGGACTGATCGTCGCCGTCCTCGTCGCCCTGGGGACGAACGCCTACGCGTACTGGAACAGCGACAAGCTGGCTCTACGCGCGATGCGAGCGCGCCCGGTCAGCGAGTTCGAGGCCCCCGAGCTCTACCGCATGGTGCGCGAGCTCTCCACCTCCGCGCGCCAGCCCATGCCCCGGCTCTACATCTCCCCGACCGAGGCCCCCAACGCCTTCGCGACGGGCCGCAACCCGCGCAACGCCGCGGTGTGCTGCACCGAGGGGATCCTGCGCATCCTCGACGAGCGCGAGCTGCGCGGGGTCATCGGGCACGAACTGAGCCACGTCTACAACCGCGACATCCTCATCTCGTCCGTCGCCGGAGCCCTCGCCTCCGTGATCATGTTCCTGGTGAACTTCGCCTGGCTGATCCCGGTCGGCCGCTCGAACGACGACGAGGGCCCCGGCATCTTCGGCATGCTGCTCATCATGATCCTCGGCCCCCTGGCCGCGTCCGTGATCCAGCTCGCCATCAGCCGCTCGCGCGAATACGAGGCCGACGCCTCCGGCGCCCAGCTCACCGGAGACCCGCTCGCCCTGGCCAGCGCCCTGCGCAAGCTCGACGCCGGCACCAAGCAGCTCCCGCTGCCCCCCGAGCCCCGGCTGGAGACGGCGAGCCACATGATGATCGCCAACCCGTTCCGGCCCGGCCAGGGGCTCTCCAAGATGTTCTCGACCCACCCGCCGATGGCCGAGCGCATCGCCCGGCTCGAACAGATGGCAGGACACAGCCGGTGAAGACCATCCTCAACATCATCTGGCTCGTGCTCAGCGGCATCTGGCTGTTCCTCGGCTACTGCCTGGCCGGCCTGATCCTCTGCATCACGATCATCGGCATCCCCTTCGGGATAGCCGCCTTCCGCATCGCCCTCTACGCACTCTGGCCCTTCGGCTACACCACGGTCGAACGCCACGACGCGGGCGCGCCCTCCTGCGTGGGCAACGTCCTGTGGCTCGTCCTGGCCGGCTGGTGGCTGGCCCTCGGGCACATCGTCACCGGCATCGCCCTCTGCGTCACGATCATCGGCATCCCCTTCGGCATCGCCAACTTCAAGATGGTCCCCCTCTCCCTGCTCCCCCTGGGCCGCGAAATCGTCCCCACGGACGCCCCCTTCGCCTCCCGGTGACGGCCGGCGCGCGCTTCGCCCTGTGGGGCGAGGACGCGGGCCACGAGGAGGAGCACCTCTGGGCGCTGTGCGAGGACGCCGGGGGTCGAGGTCGTCCTCGCCTGAGTTGTCCACAGGCCCGCACGGCTGTCAGTGGAGTGCGCCACCATGAACACATGAACGAAACGGAGCAGTTGCTGGAGCAAGTCGCCGACCGCGTACGGACCTCCGCGCGCGGGCACGGCGAGCCCCTTCCCGAACCCCTGGCGGACGGAGCGGCCGAACGCGCCGCGCAAGTCCTGGGCTTCGCCCTGCCGCCCCTCCTCGCCGCGCTCTATACGCGCATCGGCGACGGCGGATTCGGCCCCGAGTACGGCCTGCTGCCGCTGCGTCAGGTCATAGGGGAGTACGAGGCGGGCCGCGCGTCCGACTGGGGCTGGCCCGAGGGCGTCCTGCCGATAGCCGACCTCGGCTGCGGCATGTACGCGTGCGTGGACTGCCGCTCCGAGACCGCCCAGGTGCTGCTCTTCGAGCCCAACCCCGGGGAACGCGACCTCGCCTGGTACCTCACGTCCCCGAGCCTGGCCCGCTGGCTCCGTGACTGGCTCGACGGCACCGGCTGGTTCCGCGAGGAGTGGGACGAGGACGAGATGGAGGTGGCCCCCTGGGCGGAGTTCAGCTCCCGGTGCGAGGCCTGAGCTCACCCCGCCGCACCGCGTAGGCCAGTACGCCCACGGCCAGCACCGCCGCCCCCGACACTACTGACGCGACGGGCAGCGCACACGCCAGCACCACACAGCCGGACAGCCCCACCGCTGCCACGGCCCGGTCCTTGACAGCTGAACCGAGAGTCCACGCCGAAGCGTTCGCGATCGCGTAGTAGACCAGCACTCCGAAAGAGGAGAAGCCGATCGCGCCCCGCAGATCGGCGGTGGCCGCGAGCACCGCCACGACCGCACCCACCGCGAGCTCCGCGTGGTGCGGCACCCGGTGGCGGGGATGCACGGCCGCCAGGGCGCGCGGCAGATGGCCGTCCCGGGCCATCGCCAGCACCGTGCGCGACACCCCGAGCACGAGGGCCAGCAGAGAGCCCAGCGCGGCCAGCGCCGCGCCCACCCGGACGACGGGGGACAGTCCGGGCCACCCGGCCGCGCGCACCGCATCGGCCAGCGGGGCGGCCGACGCCGCCAGGCCGTCGCTGCCGAGCACCGACAGGGCCGCCACCGCCACGGCGGCGTACACCAGCAGCGCGATCCCCAGCGCGAGCGGCACCGCGCGCGGGATCGTGCGCCGCGGATCACGCACCTCCTCGCCCAGGGTGGTGATCCGGGCATAGCCCGCGAAGGCGAAGAACAGCAGCCCCGCCCCCTGCAACAGCCCGGCCGCCTCCCAGCCGCCGCCGGCCAGGGCCCCCGCATCCGCCGCATCCGAGGTCAGGCACACCACGACGACCCCGGCCAGCACCGCCAGCACCGCGGCCACGATCAGCCGGGCGATCCGGGCCGACTTCTGCACCCCGCCGTAGCCCGCGGCGGTCAGCGCCACCACCGCCGCGACGGCCACCGCGTGCTGCCGCCCCGGCCACACGTACGCCCCCACCGTCAGGGCCATCGCCGCACAGGAGGCCGTCTTGCCGACCACGAAGCCCCAGCCCGCCAGATACCCCCAGAACGGGCCGAGCCGCTCGCGCCCGTACACGTAGGTCCCGCCGGAAGCCGGATACCGGGCGGCCAGCCGGGCCGAGGACCAGGCGTTGCAGAACGCCACCAGGGCCGCCACCGCCAGGGCGGCGAGCAGCCCGCCGCCCGCCGCGCGCGCCGCCGGGGCGAGCGCCGAGAAGATCCCCGCGCCGACCATGGCGCCGAGCCCGACCACGACGGCGTCGGAAACCCCCAGGCTGCGCCTCAGTTCGCTGTCCACGCGCGGGAGGGTACCCGGGCCGGGTGACGGGCCGGGGCGGTGTCCGCTAGCCGACGCCCTCCCGGCCGGGGAGCCGCGTGCGGCCGCGCTCCCAGCCCTCCAGGGCGGTCAGGCAGGCGTGGTCCAGATGCCGCAGCCCGCCGAGGTCGAGCCGCACCGACGGCCCCTGCGGCAGCGCCTCCAGCGCGTCCAGCAGCTTCGGCAGCCGCAGGAAGCTGGCGTTCCCCGCGACCCGGACGCACAGCTCGCCGTCCTCCCAGACCTCCTCGATGTGCACGTGCGAGGTCTCCCAGGCCGCCTTGGCCACCGCCAGGCCCAGCCCGATCAGCACCCCCTCGAACAGGCTCGTGGCCACGATCGAGACGGCGGTCGCCACCAGCACCACCGCCTCGCCCCGGTGGGTCCGCCACAGGGCCGCCACCGCCCGCGCCGGCAGCAGCTTCCAGCCCGCGTGCAGCAGCACCCCGGCCAGCGCGGCCAGCGGCACCACCTCCAGCACCTGCGGGAAGGCCACCGCGAACAGCAGCAGCCAGCCGCCGTGCATGATCCGCGACGCCCGGGTGCGGGCCCCGGCCTCCACGTTCGCCGAACTGCGCACGATGACGGCGGTCATCGGCAGCGCCCCGAGCAGCCCGCACACGGTGTTCCCGACGCCCTGCGCCACCAGTTCCCGGTCGTAGTCGGTGCGCGGCCCGTCGTGCATCCGGTCGACGGCCGCGGCACTGAAGAGGGTCTCGGCGGAGGCGATCAGCGCGAGCGCGAGGACGGTCCCGACCGCCCCGGCCGAAGCGAGCACCCCGAAGCCCGACCATCCCGGCGGTGCCACCGCGTCCAGCACCCCCGTCACCCGGACCCGCTCGACGGGCAGCCGCAGCACCGCGGCCACGGCGGTGGCCGCGGCCACCCCGGCCAGCGCGCCCGGCACGAGCCGCGCCCGGGCCGGCACCCGGCGCCAGAGCACCAGGACGGCGATGGTCCCCGCGCCCAGCGCCACGGCGGCCCAGTCGGCCCGCGCCCCCAGCTCGTGCACCGCGGCCAGCTTGGCCAGGGTCTTGCCGGGGGCCTCCACCCCGCCCACGGCGTAGAGCTGCCCGGCGATCAGCACCAGCCCGATGCCGGCCAGCATCCCGTGCACCACGGCGACCGAGATCGCCCGGAACCACCGCCCGAGCCGCAGCACCCCCATGCCCAGCTGGAGCACCCCGGCGGCCAGCACCAGCACCCCGAGCGCGGCCGGGCCGTAGCGCTGCACGGCCTCGTAGACCAGCACGGTCAGCCCGGCCGCGGGGCCGCTGACCTGGAGGGCGCTGCCCCGGAACCAGCCGGTGACCAGGCCTCCGACCACCCCGGTGACGATGCCCAGCTCGGCCGGTACGCCCGAGGCGACGGCCACCCCCACGCAGAGCGGGAGCGCGACCAGCGCGACGACCACGGAGGCTCCGAAGTCCGCTCGGAAACTGCCGGCCCCGGACATGCGGGAACCCCCTCGTCACGCGGTGATGGACGTCACCCAGCGTGGTGGGCGCACCCGCCCCCGCCCAGTCACCACCGGGAGGCCGGGCAGGAGCACGCGCCGCACACGCCCCGCACACACCATGCGCTCCCCACCGGGCGCCCGGGGCGCATGACGAAGGGCACAACGCGGGCGGCCGCCGGTGCGCCCGGCGATCCGCCCCCGTTGTGCCCCACGGGTCCGCTCAGCGGCGCAGCCGCGCCTCAGCGGTGGTTCAGCGGTAGTTCACGAACTGGATCGCGAAGTCCAGGTCCTTGCCCTTGAGGAGGGCCTGGACGGCCTGGAGGTCGTCGCGGCTCTTGGAGCTGACGCGCAGCTCCTCGCCCTGGACCTGGGCCTTGACGCCCTTGGGGCCCTCGTCCCGGATGATCTTCGCGACCTTCTTGGCGTTCTCCTGGGAGATGCCCTCCTCGATCGTCGCGAAGATCTTGTACTCCTTGCCGGACAGCTGCGGCTCACCGGCGTCCAGCGCCTTCAGCGAGATCCCGCGCTTGACCAGCTTGGTCTCGAACACGTCGAGGACGGCCTTGACGCGCTCCTCGGAGACGGCCTCCATCAGGATCTTGTCGCCGGACCAGGCGATGGTGGCGCCGGTGCCCTTGAAGTCGTAACGCTGCGAGAGTTCCTTGGCGGCCTGGTTGAGGGCGTTGTCGACCTCCTGCCGCTCGACCTTCGAGACGATGTCGAAACTGGAGTCGGCCATGTGCTGTGGCTCCTTGAAGTCGGCTGCGATGGCCCCGGAGGGCCGCGGCCGGACATCCCCGGACCGCTCCGCAAAGCCTAGCCACCACGCCCACGTGGGGCGCTGATCAATCCGGTGGCGAACCACCCCCGAGCATCAGGTATCGTTTACGTCGTTGCCAGGGAACAACGCCGGAAGGCGGAGGAACCCGAGCGACATCCCATGGCGGTGTGCCCGAGTGGCCAATGGGAGCGGACTGTAAATCCGTCGGCTTAGCCTACCCAGGTTCGAATCCTGGCGCCGCCACGCGAGTGGAACCCCCGTTCATCTGCGGAAACGCAGTGGACGGGGGTTTCTTCGCATGTCCCCGGCGCACGCCCCCACCCGAGCGGGCCCGCCCCCTCAGGACCGGGGCTCGGTGACCGTCAGGTGGTAGGTCGTGTCGATCCAGAACCCGTTCGCCGCCGCCGCCTCGACCTCCAGGACGAACTGGCCCGGCGGGAGGGGTTCGAGCGCGCACCACAGCCCCCAGGCCACCTGCGGTATCCCCCGCAGCGGGAAGGGCTTCGAGGAGAACTCGCTCAGCTCCAGCGGAGAACTGTTCAGCGCCGCCGAGGCCCGGGTCACCTCCAGCCGCCACGGCTTCGTCAGGAACGGCACCGCCGCCCGCCTCGTGTTCAGCACCGGGAAGAACAGCGGCCGGCCCGACGGGATGCTGCACCGGCGCACCACCCGGCCGCCGTACGTCCCCGCGAGGAACCACAGGTCCCGGGGCTGCCGCCACCCGGCGTACGCACCCGTCGTGTCCCCCACCGGACTCTCCTCGTCCGGCGCGGACAGCGCCCACCGCCACCACCGGGCCGCGAGCCGGCCGCCCTCCGCCGCGCCGACGCGCCACTCGCCGTCGCCCATGCCCCACACCCCGGAACCCCGTACGGCCGCCCCCTGCGGCCGATTTCGGGGTGACCCTATCGGCCCCCCGCCACGCACCGAAGAGGTCGGCCGGTCGTTTCACGGGGCATGACATGGACTTCGGACAAACACGGCAAAGCCGGAGGCGGCGTCCTGCTCGCCCTGCTCGGCGCCGGCATCCCGGCCCTGGTCGGAGCCGCACTGCACGGGCACGCGGGGGAGCCCTACCGGGAAACCCGGCTCCACTTCGCCGCGCAGCGCCCCGACGGCCGGGAACCCGTCGGCAAAGGGGAGTTCACCCGGTTCCTGGACCGCGAGGTCACCCCCGCGTTCCCCGAAGGGCTCACCCTCGGCGACGCGTACGGCCAGTGGCGCGGCGACGACGGGGCCGTCGTCCGCGGGACCGGCTACGAGGTCGTCGTGCGCTACCCGCAGAAGGAGGCCGACGAACGGGGCACCCGCGTCGAACGGATCCGCCGCGCGTACGCGCAGCAGTTCCCGCAGCACTCCGCCGGACGCTCCGACACCGAGGTCCAGGCCGGTTTCTGACGGCAGGTCGGCCGGCTGGCGGGCTGGCGGGCCGGCGGGCCGGCGGGCCGGCGGGAGGACCGCCCCGGCCGGACCCCGGGCACACCCGCGTCAGTTGCCCGCCACGTCCTTCACGGCCACCGAGACCGGCGCCGAGCCCGAGACCAGCTCCAGCGTCAGCCCCGCCGTCGCCGGAGTCTCGACCAGCTCCGCGAGCACCGCCGCCACGTCGTCGCGCGGGACGAGACCCCGGCCCGTACCGGCCTCCAGCCGGACCAGTCCCGTACCGGGCTCGTCCGTCAGCTGCCCCGGGCGCAGCACCGTCCACTCCAGCCCCAGCCGGGTCCGCAGGTGGTCGTCGGCGTCGCCCTTCGCCCGCAGGTACACGTCGAAGACCTCCTCGCCCCCGTGCCGCGGATCGGCGCCCATCGTGGAGACCATCAGGAAGCGGCGCACCCGCGCCCGTTCGGCGGCGTCCGCGAACAGCACCGCCGCGGCCCGGTCCACGGTGTCCTTGCGCGCCGCACCGCTGCCCGGCCCGGCCCCGGCCGCGAACACCGCCACGTCGGCACCCTGCAGGATCCCCGCGACGTGCTCGACCGAAGCCGACTCCAGGTCGCACAGGACCGGTTCGGCACCCGCCTCCCGCAGGTCGCCGCCCTGCTCCGGATCACGGATGATCCCCGCGACCTCGTACCCGCGCGCGGCGAGCAGGCGCTCCAGCCGCAGCGCGATCCGACCGTGTCCACCCGCGATGACGATGCGCATGTCCCGACCGTACGACGAGCCGCCCGCGCCCGCCCGCGAACACCCCGCCGACCGCTACGGCCCCGGCTCCGTACGGCCCTGCCGGGGCAGGTCCAGGGCGACCGCGACCGCCGAGTCGCAGTACTCCCGCACGGCACTCGTACGGGCTACCACGCGCCCCCGGTGGATCACGATGCGGCTGTACGCCAGCGAGAGCACCCCCGCGATCCGGTCCCCGCGCACGGCGAGCAGCTCCGCCGGGAAACCCGCCTCCACCCGCACCTCCGGCAGCCCCATGGCCTCCCGGGCGGCGGCACTGACCGTCTCGTAGGCCTCGGCCGCCCGCAGCCCGCCCTGGGAGGCCAGCAGGTACGCGGCTTCGAGAGGATCACCCCGGCCGACCGGGTTCCCCGCATCCCGCAGCGCCCCGCTGCCGGCCGTGACGCGGACCCCGGCCGAGCGCAGCAGGCGGACGGGGGCGGTGCGCAGCCCGCGGCGCTCCAGGGCCGCGCAGTCGCCCTGGGGCAGGCAGGTGACGCGTACCCCGGCGGCGGCGAGCCGGTCGGCCGCCCGGGTGGCCGAGTCCAGCGGGAGCCGGGACAGGCCGCCGCACGGGCCGATCGTCACCCCGGGCCGCAGCCCCCCGGCCATCGCCGCCAGCCGGGCCAGCCGGCCCGGGTCGTCGCCGTCGGTGTGCAGGTCCACCGGGCAGCCGTGCTCCGAGGCCAGCTCCAGGACCGCCTCCAGGAAGCCCGTCGGGTCGGGATCGAGGTCGGGGCAGCCGCCGATCACCGAGGCCCCCATCTTCACGGCGTCGCGCAGCATGGCGAGCCCGTCCGCGCCGGCCACCCCGGTCAGCAGCCGGGGCACCGCCACCGTGGTCAGGTCCGCGAGCCCGCGCAGGGAGCGGCGGGCCTGGAGCACGGCCTCCATGGGCCCCAGCCCGTGCACGTCCCCGATCCGGACGTGGGAGCGCACCGCCGTGGCGCCGTGGCCGAGCTGGAGCAGGGCCGCCTCGGTGGCGCGGCGCTGCACCTCGTCCAGGGCGTACGAGACCGGCCCCTCGCCGTCGGCGGTGAGCGCGGTGTCCCCGTGGGCGTGCGGCTCGGCGGGGGCGGGCAGCAGCAGGTAGCCGCGCAGGTCGACCCGGGAGAGGGCGGTGGCGGGCAGGCTGCCCGCGGTACCCACGGCCTGGATGCGCCCGCCGCCGAGCCGGACGTCGACCGTGCGGCCGTCGGTCAGCCGGGCCCCGGCGAGCAGGAGCCCCGTGGACTCGGGGGCGGGCCCGCCGACGGGATTGCGCGGGGAGGGGGAGGGCTGCTGCGGCTGGCTGTCGGACATCGCGCTCCTGCGGTGGCTCGGGCGGGCGGTTCCTGTGCCGTGGCCGCAGCCGGCGGCCCAAGATCACGCAGCGTGCCCCGAGCCTAGGGCGCGGGGGTCCCGGGTTCGCGGAAGAGGGCAATAGTCGTACCGGTGTGGCCCGGGGCGGACGTGGAGTGTGACCCCGGGCACAAAGAGGAGGTCAAACGGGGTCCGGAGGGGTCCGCGAGGCCCGCGGAATGGCCGGACGAGGGCTTCGGAGCCCAGTCCCCCCAAAGGATTTGGGCGATGGGCGCGCAACCGTGTAATGTCTTCCTCGCTCGCCCCAATAGCTCAGTCGGTAGAGCGTCTCCATGGTAAGGAGAAGGTCTGCGGTTCGATTCCGCATTGGGGCTCTGGTGAGAGAGGTTCCCCACCCTCGGGTGGGGAACGGATCTCATCAAAGCGGCGTAGCTCAGTCGGTAGAGCAAGCGGCTCATAATCGCTGTGTCACCGGTTCAAGTCCGGTCGCCGCTACACCCAGTAGCCGATTGCGGGGTCGGTCTCCCGATCGGCTACTCTTTTATGCGTTCATCCGTCCCAATCCGTCAAGGAGCACTCACGTGGCTGCCACCGACGTCCGCCCGAAGATCACGCTGGCCTGCGTGGAGTGCAAGGAGCGGAACTACATCACCAAGAAGAACCGGCGTAACAACCCGGACCGCATGGAGATGAAGAAGCACTGCCCGCGCTGCAACTCGCACACCGCGCACCGCGAGACCCGCTAGTCACTGGCGAAGTCTCCAATATAGGCACCGTCATGAGGTCGTCCCCTTCAATGGGGGGCGGCCTTGTGTCGTTTCCGCACCCGATCTTGATCAAACGCGCCCCTATAACGCGTCCCTGCAACAGGAGGCAGTGAGCCATGGCCCTCGATCAGACCTTCGTGGGGCGGACCTACCCGCCCACCGAGCCGTACGAGGTCGGCCGGGAGAAGATCCGCGAATTCGCGGTTGCGGTGGGTGACGAGAATCCCGTCTACACCGATCCCGAAGCCGCCAAGGCGTTTGGTCACCAGGACGTGATCGCCCCGCCGACCTTCGTGTTCGCCATCACCTTCGCGGCGGCGGGCCAGGTCGTCGAGGACCCGCAGCTGGGCCTGGACTACAGCCGCGTCGTACACGGGGACCAGAAGTTCGCCTACGTCCGCCCCGTGCGGGCGGGCGACCGGCTCACCGTGACCTCGACCATCGAGGCCGTGAAGTCGCTCGCCGGCAACGACATCATCGACATCCGCGGCGAGGTCCACGACGAGTCCGGCGAGCACGTCGTGACCGCGTGGACCAAGCTCGTGTCCCGCGCCCCCGAGGAGGCCTGAGATGGCCGCGCAGATCCAGTACGCCGACGTCGAGGTCGGCACCGAGCTCCCGGCGGCGTCCTTCCCCGTGACCCGCGCCACGCTCGTCCGCTACGCCGGTGCCTCGGGTGACTTCAACCCGATCCACTGGAACGAGAAGTTCGCCAAGGAGGTCGGACTGCCGGACGTGATCGCGCACGGCATGTTCACCATGGCCGAGGCGATCCGCGTGGTGACCGACTGGGCGGGCGACCCGGGCGCGGTCGTCGAGTACGGCGTGCGCTTCACCAAGCCGGTCGTCGTCCCGAACGACGACCAGGGCGCGCTGATCGAGGTCACCGCGAAGGTCGCCGCCAAGCTGGACGACAACCGCGTACGGGTCGACCTGACGGCGATGAGCGCCGGCCAGAAGGTCCTGGGCATGTCGCGTGCTGTGGTCCAGCTGGGCTGAGCTGGGGGTGTGGGGGCTGGGGGCTGGGGCGCGCCATCTCCCCCTCGACCCCCCTCCGCCGACCGGTGCCTGCCCACCCGCCTCCCGGGTGCGGGTGGGTGCGTACGTGGCACCGTGCCGCGGTGGGGTGACCTGCGCGGGGTGGACCCCGGGCGGTATCCGGCACCGGCGGTGCGGGATACGGCGAGCGCGGGGCGTCGCGGCGGGGGCGGGCCGTCGGCCTTCGAGCGCGGGCGAGCTCCGGGTGCGGGGCGGGGACGGCTGGGGCGGTAGCCCCCCGGACGGTCTCGGAGCAGGTTGGGGGCTTCCCGTCAGTCCCATCGTCCTTCCGGTTCGTGCCGGCCTGTCAAGGGCGCTCCCTTCGGTCGCGTCGCTGCGCGATGTCGCTTCGCTCCACCCTTGACAGGCCGACCCGCCCCGGAAAGCCGAAAGACTGCCGGGAAACCCCCAAAGAAACGGTCACCGGGCAGAGGCTGGAGGGACGGGCCCGTCAGCGACGAGCGAGGGGCCGGGCCCCGGCCCGCCGGGCATCCGAGCCCCAGATCCGTGATTCCGGGCCAGGGGCGCGGCTACCTGCACGAAAAGTCGATCAGGACGGCCTGCGGACCACCCAGACGCATCTGATCGCTACGCGCTTCTCCCGTCTCGGCGTCCGGCCGCCGTCCTGGGCTGGTCACATGTGCGCAGGAGGCCTGTAGGCCCCTTTTCTTCCCCGCCCCGCCCGCCCGGCGCCCGGCCCCCCGAAACCCCGCCCCGCCCACCCCTTGACCAAGTTAGTGATTGAGTACTAACTTACAACCATGGCAAGGATGAGTGCGGAAGAGCGGCGCGAGAGCGTCATTCGTGCGGCGGTGCAGGAGTTCGCCCGCGGCGGGTACTACGGGACCTCCACCGAGGCGATCGCCAAGCGGGTCGGGGTTTCGCAGCCGTACCTGTTCCGGCTCTTCCCCGGCAAGAAGGCGATCTTCCTGGCCGCGGCCGGCCGCTGCCTGGAGCACACCCGCAAGGTCTTCGCCGAAGCCGCCGAAGGCCTGAGCGGGGACGAGGCGCGGGATGCCATGGGGGAGGCGTACATCCGGCTCATCGCCGAGGATCCGGCGATGCTGCAGATGCAGCTCCAGATGTACGTCACCGTGGCCGCCGCCGAGGCCGCGGGCGACCGTGAGCTCGGCGAGCTCGTACGGGCCGGCTGGCTGGAGCTGTGGGACACCGTCGGGATCCCGCTCGGAGACGTCCGGGAAACCACGGCCTTCATGGCGCAGGGGATGCTCATCAACACCCTGTCCGCCATGGGGTTCCCGTCGGGGCACCGGATCTGGGACGGGTTCGGGGACGGCGTCGACAAGGCGGCCGGCTCCGTGGGCGGCGTCATGGGCGGCTGTCCGGCGGTGTGAGGCACGAGGTGTGAGGCACGAGGTGTGGGGCGCTGGGGCTCGGGCGGGCCGTGCGCGGCCGTGCGGCCTCGTGTCGCCGCACTCCTCTGTCCGCAGAAGTTAGTCAGCAATAACTAACAAAACTACTCAGGGGGAAGCATGACCCAGCAGAAACTCCAGGGGCCCGCGGTCTGGGCCCTCGTCCTCACCGGGGCCGCCGGCTTCATGGCCGCCCTCGACAACCTCGTCGTCACCACCGCCCTCCCTGCCATCCGCGCCGACCTCGGCGGCAGGCTGGAGGACCTGGAGTGGACGGTGAACGCCTACACGCTCACCTTCGCCGTCCTCCTGATGTTCGGCTCCGCCCTCGGGGACCGGTTCGGCCGGCGGCGGCTGTTCATCGCCGGTCTCGCCGTCTTCACCGGCGCCTCCGCCGCTGCCGCCCTCTCGCCCGGCATCGACCAGCTCATCGCCGCCCGAGCCGTCCAGGGCGCAGGGGCCGCGGTCATGATGCCGCTCAGCCTCACCCTGCTCACCGCCGCCGTCCCGGCGGCCCGCCGCGGCATGGCCCTCGGGATCTACGGGGCCGTGAGCGGCCTCGCCGTCGCCAGCGGCCCCCTGATCGGAGGCAGCCTCACCGAGCACATCTCCTGGCAGTGGATCTTCTGGCTGAACGTGCCCGTCGGGCTCGCCCTGATCCCGCTCGCCCGGCTGCGCCTCGCCGAGTCCACCGCCCCGAACGCCCGCCTCGACGTCCCCGGCACCCTGCTCATCAGCGGCGGCCTGTTCGGCATCGTCTACGGCCTGGTCAACGCCAACGCCCACGGCTGGACCAGCGCCCCCGTCCTCACCGGCCTGATCGCGGGCAGCGCCCTCGTCGGCGGTTTCGTCCACCACGGCTTCCGCAACGCCGACCCCATGCTCCCCATGCGGCTCTTCCGCCACCGCGGCTTCTTCGGGATCAACTTCGCCAGCCTGCTGATGTACCTCGGCATGTTCGGGTCGATCTTCCTGCTCAGCCAGTTCCTCCAGGGCGTCGCCGGCTACTCGCCCACCGAGGCCGGCCTGCGGATGCTGCCCTGGACCGGGATGGGGATCGTGGTCGCCCCGCTCGCGGGGATGCTGTCCGACCGGATCGGCGGCCGTCCCGTCGTCGCCGCCGGGCTGGCGCTCCAGGCGCTCGGCCTCGGCTGGTTCGCCCTCGTCCTGAGCCCGGACGTCACGTACGCCGCGCAGCTCCCGGCACTCGTCCTCAGCGGGATCGGGATGTCCCTCTACTTCGCTCCCGCCAGTCACGTCCTCATGTCCACCGTCGCCCCCGCCGACCAGGGCAGGGCCTCCGGCACCAACAGCGCCCTCCGGGAGGTCGGCGGCGCCCTCGGAGTGGCCGTCCTCGCCTCCGTCTTCGCCGCCCGGGGCGGCTACGAGACCCCGCAGGCCTTCACCGACGGGACCGTCCCCGCCCTGTGGATCGGCGCGGCCGCGGTCGCCCTGGCCGCCCTCCTCGCCCTGCTGGTCCCCGGCCGGACCCGCAACGCCCCCGCCCCCGCGCCCGCCACCGGCCCGGCCCCGGCACCCGCCCGCATCGGCTGATCCCGCCCCGCCCCGCCGCCACCGAAGGAGACCCGTCATGCCCGACATCCCCTGGCTCACGCCCACCCAGGCCGCTCCCGACGCCGAGGTCTACGTCATGGCCTCCCGCTTCGAGACCACCACCCTCCTCGGCGCCGTCAGGTTCTTCCTGAAGGCACCCGGCATCATCGGCCAGATCCGCAAGGCCCCCGGCGCCCACGGCGCGGCCCTGAGGGCCCGCGTCCTCGGCCGGACCTTCCTCACCCTCTCCGCCTGGGAGGACCGGGACGCGCTCCACCGCTTCGCCCGCAGCGAGCCGCACCGCTCCAGCGCCCGCGCCGCCGCCGCGTACACGAAGGAATCCGCCTTCACCTTCTGGACCGTGCCGGCCTCCGGCCTCCCCGTCACCTGGGCCGAGGCGGAGCGCCGACTGGCGGAGCAGAAACAGGGCTACTGAGTGCCCCGCCGGGATGCGAGGGGGACGGACCGTACTCTTGTCCACGTGCAGGAACTCCACGACGCCCCCCTCGCCCCGCTGACCACCTTCCGCCTCGGCGGCCCCGCGGCCCGGCTGGTCACCGCGACCACCGACGCCGAAGTGGTCGAAACCGTGCGCGCCGCGGACGAGAGCGGCACCCCGCTCCTGGTCATCGGCGGCGGCAGCAACCTGGTCATCGGCGACCAGGGCTTCGCCGGAACCGCCCTGCGCATCGCCACCACCGGCTTCACCCTGGACGGCACCACCCTGGAGCTCGCCGCGGGCGAGAACTGGAGCGACGCCGTCGCCCGTACCGTCGAGGCCGGGCTCGCCGGCATCGAGTGCCTCGCCGGGATCCCCGGCTCGGCCGGCGCCACCCCGATCCAGAACGTGGGCGCGTACGGCCAGGAGGTCTGCGACACCATCACCGAGGTCGTCGCCTACGACCGCACCACCGGCGAGACGGTCACCCTGACCGCCGCCGAATGCGCCTTCCGGTACCGCAACAGCACCTTCAAGGACCAGCCCGACCGCTACGTCGTCCTGCGCGTCCGCTTCGCCCTGGAGGACGCGGGCGGCCTCTCCGCCCCGATCAAGTACCCCGAGACGGCCCGCGCCCTCGGCGTGGAGGCCGGCGACCGCGTACCGGCCGCCCTCGCCCGGGAGACCGTCCTGCGCCTGCGCGCAGGCAAGGGCATGGTCCTGGACCCCGCCGACCACGACACCTGGTCGGCCGGCTCCTTCTTCCACAACCCGATCCTGAGCGACGAGGCCTACGCGGCCTTCCTGGGCCGCGTCCGGGACCGCCTCGGCGCCGACACCGCCCCGCCCGCCTACCCGGCCGGCGAGGGCCGTACGAAGACCAGTGCGGCCTGGCTGATCGACAAGGCCGGCTTCACCAAGGGCTACGGCAGCGGCCCCGCCCGCATCTCCACCAAGCACACCCTCGCCCTCACCAACCGGGGCGCGGCCACCACCGAGGACCTGCTGACCCTCGCCCGCGAGGTCGTCGCGGGCGTCCACGCGGCCTTCGGCGTCACCCTCGTCAACGAGCCGGTGACGGTCGGCGTCGACCTCTGACATGCACTGCCCCCTGCACGGGGCCGGTACGGACCCCACACGGCTGGTGGGGCGCGAGATCCGCAGGGTCGTCGCGTCCTGGCACATCTGCGAAGGCGAGCGCTCCGAGGCGCCCCTCGACGTCTGGCTGATCGACAGCGTCGGCGACTGCACGCGCATCACGACCGGGTCCGACCAGTGCCTCATCGTCGAGTGCGCCGAGCCGCACGAGCCGTACGACCTGGGGGAGTGGGGCCGGATCGAGGTCGGGGAGGACCTCGGCGAACACCCCTTCCTGCGCCACCTCGGGCAGACCGTCGAATCGGTCGCCGAGTTCGCGCTGCCCGAGCAGGGGCGCACCGAGCTGGAAATAGGCTTCCCCGACGGTCACCGGGTACGGGCCGACTGCCACGAGGGAGACCTGCGGCTCACCCGGCCAGCCAGTGCTCGACCCCGTCCAGCAGCTTCGCCTTGACCTCCTCCGGCGCCGCCGAACCCCGCACCGACTGACGGGCCAGCTCGGCCAGTTCCGCGTCCGTGAAGGCGTGGTGGCGGCGGGCGATCTCGTACTGGGCGGCGAGCCGGGACCCGAAGAGCAGCGGGTCGTCCGCGCCCAGCGCCATCGGCACCCCGGCCTCGAAGAGGGTGCGCAGCGGCACGTCCTCGGGCCGCTCGTACACGCCGAGGGCGACGTTGGAGGCCGGGCAGACCTCGCAGGTGACCTGCCGGTCGGCGAGCCGCTTCAGCAGCCGGGGGTCCTCGGCGGCGCGGACGCCGTGCCCGATGCGGGAGGCGTGCAGGTCGTCGAGGCAGTCGCGGACGGAGGAGGGACCGGTCAGCTCGCCGCCGTGCGGGGCCGCGAGGAGGCCGCCCTCGCGGGCGATGGCGAAGGCGCGGTCGAAGTCCCGGGCCATGCCGCGGCGCTCGTCGTTGGAGAGCCCGAAGCCGACGATGCCGCGGTCGGCGTAGCGGACGGCCAGCCGGGCCAGGGTGCGGGCGTCGAGGGGGTGCTTCATGCGGTTCGCGGCGATCAGCACCCGCATGCCGAGCCCGGTCTCGCGGGAGGCGCTGTCGACGGCGTCGAGGATGACCTCGACGGCCGGGATCATCCCGCCGAGCAGGGGCGCGTACGAGGTGGGGTCGACCTGGATCTCCAGCCAGCCGCTGCCGTCCCGGACGTCCTCCTCGGCCGCCTCGCGGACCAGCCGCTGGATGTCCTCGGGTTCGCGCAGGCAGTTGCGGGCGGCGTCGTAGAGCCGCTGGAAGCGGAACCAGCCGCGTTCGTCGGTGGCCCGCAGCTTGGGCGGCTCCCCGGCGGTCAGGGCGTCGGGGAGGCGGACGCCGTACTTGTCGGCGAGCTCCAGCAGGGTCGACGGGCGCATCGAGCCCGTGAAGTGCAGGTGGAGGTGGGCCTTCGGCAGAAGCGTGAGATCGCGTACGTGCTCCATCTGGTGATCCTGCCGCATCGCTCACCCGATTGGCAGCGGATTACCTGAACGGGACGTTGCCCGAACATGAATCTGACGCCCGAGCGGCGGGGTCCGGACGCGCCGGAGCGGCGCCGCCCCTCCAGGGGGTGACGCCGCTCCGGGCCGTGCTGCGGAACCGCCGGAGGCCTAGGCCTTGGCCTCCGCGAGGAGCTTCTGGATCCGGGACACGCCCTCGACCAGGTCCTCGTCGCCCAGGGCGTAGGACAGGCGCAGGTAGCCGGGGGTGCCGAAGGCCTCGCCGGGGACGACCGCGACCTCGACCTCGTCGAGGATCAGCGCGGCGAGCTCGACCGAGCTCTGCGGGCGCCGGCCGCGGATCTCCTTGCCGAGCAGGTCCTTGACCGACGGGTACGCGTAGAACGCGCCCTCGGGGGTCGGGCAGAAGACGCCGTCGATCTCGTTGAGCATCTTCACCATCGTCTGGCGGCGGCGGTCGAAGGCCTTGCGCATCTCGGCGACGGCGTCCAGGTCGCCCGAGACGGCGGCCAGCGCGGCGACCTGGGCCACGTTGGAGACGTTGGAGGTGGCGTGCGACTGGAGGTTGGTCGCGGCCTTGATGACGTCCTGGGGGGCGATGACCCAGCCCACGCGCCAGCCGGTCATGGCGTACGTCTTGGCGACGCCGTTGACGATGATGCACTTGTCGCGCAGGGCCGGGACCAGCACGGGCAGCGAGGTGAACTTCGCGTCGCCGTAGACCAGGTGCTCGTAGATCTCGTCGGTGAGGACCCACAGGCCGTGCTCGGCGGCCCACTCGCCGATCGCCTTCGCGTCCTCCTCGCTGTAGACCGCGCCGGTCGGGTTGGAGGGGGAGACGAACAGGACGACCTTGGTGCGCTCGGTGCGCGCGGCCTCCAGCTGCTCGACGGAGACGCGGTAGCCGGTGGTCTCGTCGGCCACGACCTCGACCGGGACGCCGCCGGCGAGGCGGATCGACTCCGGGTAGGTGGTCCAGTACGGGGCGGGGACGATGACCTCGTCGCCCGGGTCGAGGATCGCCGCGAAGGCCTCGTAGATGGCCTGCTTGCCGCCGTTGGTCACCAGGACCTGGGAGGCGTCGACCTCGTAGCCGGAGTCGCGCAGCGTCTTGGCGGCGATGGCCTTCTTCAGCTCGGGGAGGCCGCCGGCGGGCGTGTAGCGGTGGAACTTGGGGTCGCGGCAGGCCTCGACCGCCGCCTCGACGATGTAGTCCGGCGTCGGGAAGTCGGGCTCGCCCGCGCCGAAGCCGATCACCGGGCGCCCGGCGGCCTTGAGGGCCTTGGCCTTGGCGTCGACGGCGAGGGTGGCGGACTCGGAAATGGCGCCGATGCGGGCAGACACCCGGCGCTCGGAGGAAGGCGTTGCAGAGGTCATGAGGCCAATCGTCCCAGACCGCCGAGAGGCCCCGCACACCGTTTCAGTCACCGGACGGAGCAGGTCCGGATCTCTTCTGTTCGACGTCAGGGCCCGGACCACGTACACTCACCTGTCGTTGGTCCTCAACAGCCGCCCCAGAGCGTGAGCACTCCGTGCACTCGCCCGGATGCGGTAGGTTGGGGAACGCAACAAAGGGTCGTAGCTCAATTGGTAGAGCACTGGTCTCCAAAACCAGCGGTTGGGGGTTCGAGTCCCTCCGGCCCTGCTCCACACTCCTTCTCGGATGTGTGCGCAGGTACGTACTTCGATGCAACGCCGTGCGGCGCAACCGGGCGCGGCTACGGCCACGACCCGGATTCAGGTGAGAGACGTGACGGACGCCCTGGGCTCCATCGACATGCCTGACGCCGACAGCGACACGCGCGAGAAGAAGACCCGCAAGGGCGGCAAGCGCGGCAAGAAGGGCCCCTTCGGGCGCCTCGCGCTCTTCTACCGCCAGATCGTCGCGGAACTCCGCAAGGTCGTCTGGCCCACCCGCAACCAGCTCACGACGTACACCACCGTGGTGATTGTCTTCGTCGTCATCATGATCGGTCTGGTGACCGTGATTGACTATGGGTTCCAGGAAGCCATCAAGTTCGTCTTCGGCTGATCCCCGCGGAGGGCGGCGCCTTGATGGGTGCCGCCTTTTTTCGCATGTTCGACCACCTTTTGTATCCAGGAAGAAGCAGCCACCGTGTCTGACCCGAACCTGAACGCGAGCCACGACTCCGTCGAGTCCGTCGAGGACGAGCTCGACATCGTCGAGGCGGCGGACGCTGTGGACCCCGACGAGGTCGAGCTCGCCGACGCCGAGGCCGGCATCGCCGCCGAGGAAGCCGCGCTGCACGTCGAGGACGAGGTCGACGCCGAGGCTGACGCCGACGAGGACGCCGAGGACGAGGGCGACATCGAGGCCGACGTCGAGGACGTCGAGGCCGAGGTCGAGGACGTCGAGGAGGCCGCCCCGGCCGAGCCCGCCGAGCCCGTCGACCCCATCCAGGCCCTGCGCGACGAGCTGCGCCTGCTGCCCGGCGAGTGGTACGTGATCCACACCTACGCGGGCTACGAGAAGCGCGTGAAGGCCAACCTGGAGCAGCGCGCCGTCTCGCTGAACGTCGAGGAGTTCATCTACCAGGCCGAGGTGCCCGAGGAAGAGATCGTCCAGATCAAGAACGGCGAGCGCAAGAACGTCCGGCAGAACAAGCTGCCCGGTTACGTTCTCGTCCGCATGGATCTGACGAACGAGTCCTGGGGCGTCGTCCGCAACACCCCTGGTGTCACCGGCTTCGTCGGCAACGCGTACGACCCGTACCCGCTGACCCTCGACGAGATCGTCAAGATGCTCGCCCCCGAGGCGCAGGAGAAGGCCGCCAAGCAGGCCGCGGAAGAGGCCGGCCTGCCCGCGCCCGCCGTCAAGCGCACCATCGAGGTCCTGGACTTCGAGGTCGGCGACTCGGTCACCGTCACCGACGGCCCGTTCGCCACGCTCCAGGCGACGATCAACGAGATCAACCCGGACTCGAAGAAGGTCAAGGGCCTCGTCGAGATCTTCGGCCGCGAGACCCCGGTCGAGCTCAGCTTCGACCAGATCCAGAAGAACTGATCTTCCGGATTCAAAGCTTCCGAACCAGGTCAGACCAGCCCGTAAAGGGCGGTCTGACCTGCTCGGTTTTTAGCCCCGCACCGATACCCGTTATCGTGGTGCGGTATGCCTCCATCCGGATGACCGGAAGGACGGCTGAAAACTCTCACTAGGACCCGGAGAGAGCAATGCCTCCCAAGAAGAAGAAGGTCACGGGGCTTATCAAGCTCCAGATCAAGGCCGGTGCGGCCAACCCGGCTCCGCCGGTCGGCCCCGCGCTCGGTCAGCACGGCGTCAACATCATGGAGTTCTGCAAGGCCTACAACGCCGCGACCGAGTCGCAGCGTGGCATGGTCGTGCCGGTGGAGATCACGGTCTACGAGGACCGTTCCTTCACCTTCATCACCAAGACCCCGCCGGCCGCGCGCCTCATCCTGAAGAGCGCCGGCATCGAGAAGGGCTCTGGCGAGCCGCACAAGACCAAGGTCGCGAAGCTCACGCGTGACCAGGTCCGCGAGATCGCCACGATCAAGATGCCCGACCTCAACGCGAACGACATCGACGCCGCCGAGAAGATCATCGCCGGCACCGCCCGTTCGATGGGTATCACGGTCGAGGGCTGATCCAGCCCCTCGCAGTTCCCCAGTGGTAGGGCCAAGCGCTGGTCCGCACCACGACTCCATGCCTGAAGCACTTACACAGGAGCAGAAGTGAAGCGCAGCAAGACTCTCCGCGCTGCGGACGCCAAGGTCGACCGGGACAAGCTCTACGCCCCGCTCGAGGCCGTCCGTCTCGCCAAGGAGACCTCCGCCACCAAGTTCGACGCCACCGTCGAGGTCGCCTTCCGCCTGGGTGTCGACCCGCGCAAGGCCGACCAGATGGTCCGCGGCACCGTGAACCTCCCGCACGGCACCGGCAAGACCGCCCGGGTCCTGGTCTTCGCGACCGGTGACCGTGCTGCGGCCGCGGAAGCCGCCGGCGCCGACATCGTCGGCGACGACGAGCTGATCAACGAGATCGCCAAGGGCAACCGCCTCAACGAGTTCGACGCCGTCGTGGCGACCCCGGACCTCATGGGCAAGGTCGGCCGCCTCGGCCGCGTGCTCGGTCCGCGTGGTCTCATGCCGAACCCGAAGACCGGCACCGTCACCATGGACGTGGCCAAGGCTGTCACCGACATCAAGGGTGGCAAGATCGAGTTCCGCGTCGACAAGCACTCGAACCTGCACTTCATCATCGGCAAGGTCTCCTTCACCGATGAGCAGCTGGTCGAGAACTACGCGGCCGCTCTGGACGAGATCATCCGTCTGAAGCCGTCCGCCGCCAAGGGCCGCTACATCAAGAAGGCCGCCCTGGCCACCACGATGGGCCCCGGCATCCAGCTGGACTCCAACCGCACCCGGAACCTCCTCGTCGAGGAAGACCCGGCTGCTGTCTGAGCCTCACGGCTCGCCTGAGTGGCTGAACGGGCCCCTCGCTCCCTCGGGAGCGGGGGGCCCGCTTCCGTGCGCGCGGTGGCCGGTATCCGTCCGCTGAGCGGAATCCCGGGAGCGCTCAGCATGCGCGGAACGTATGGTCGTACGGTTAACGATCAACACCAGGGGTGGGGACTCCATGCTGACGTACCGCAAGAAGACCGCAGGCGCCGCGCTGGCCGCCGTACTGCTCGTGGGCGGGGCCACGACGGCGTGCGAGGACGGGAAGAAGGCCGAGGGCGGCAAGGCGGCCTCCGCGCCGTCCGTGCAGGCCTCCCCGTCCGCATCCCGGGCGGGCAAGGGCGGCGCCGCGGACGCGGCCCCGGCGGCCTTCCTGCAGAAGACCAAGAAGACGTCGGAGGAGATCACCTCCGCCCGCTACACCATCTCCGGCACCACCGGGGGCCAGAAGGTCTCCGCCGAGGTGTCCATGCGCTTCAAGCCGACCCCGGCGATGTCGATGAAGGCCACCGCCCAGGGCCCCGAGGGCGGCACCGGGGAGATCCGCATGCTCGACGGAGCCGTGTACATGGGCTCCGAGGGCAAGTTCCTGAAGTTCGACATGAAGGCCCTCGACGAGGCGAAGGCGAAGAAGCTGGAGAGCGCGCAGGGCGCCGCGAACACCTCCGGCGAGAACCCCGGCGACCGCGCGGAGCAGCTGATGGGAGCCAAGGACCTCAAGAACCTCGGCGAGGAGAGCGTCGACGGCGTGAAGACCACGCACGTCTCCGGGAGCGTCACCACGGAGCAGATGCGCGCGGACCTCGCCACGACCGCCGGCCCCGAGGCCAAGCAGCGCCGGGAGAAGAGCCTCAAGCAGCTGGAGGACGAGGGCATCAAGACCCTCAACGTCGACATGTGGATCGACGAGTCCGGCCACACCAAGCAGGTCCGCACCCGCGGCGAGGGCACCAAGGGCCCGCTGGACACGACGATCAAGTTCCTCGACTTCAACAAGCCGGTCGAGATCGTCGCCCCGCCGGCCGACCAGGTCGTGGACCTCGCCGAGATGATGAAGGGCTCCGGCGCCGGCAGCCAGCAGGGCTGACCAGGCACGACGTGTGGAGCGGATCCGCCGTACGGGCGGATTTGCTCTGCAACGGATGCTTCGCGTACGCTTCCCCAGAAGCCAAAGACCGCTGGTCGTTGCCGTTCCTGCAAGGGGGCGGTGGCCGAAGGATCCGCTACTGCGGACGACCCGCGCAGGTGACTGTGGAATGTTCCCGGAATTCGTTCCGGTCGAGCTACGCCCTGGCGCCTGCGCCGGGGCGTTTTGTGTGTATGCCCCTTCTGAGCGGTCCTCATCACCCGGAAGGAGGCCGACGCTCTATGGCAAGGCCCGACAAGGCTGCCGACGTAGCCGAGCTTGAGGACAAGTTCCGCAGCTCGAACGCCGTTGTGCTGACCGAGTACCGGGGTCTCACCGTTGCGCAGCTCAAGACGCTGCGTCGTTCGCTCGGTGAGAACGCCCAGTACGCCGTGGTGAAGAACACGCTGACCAAGATTGCGGCCAACCAGGCCGGGATCGCCTCGCTCGACGACCAGTTCTCTGGTCCGACCGGGGCCGCCTTCATCACCGGTGACCCGGTGGAGTCGGCGAAGGCTCTGCGTGACTTCGCCAAGGAAAACCCGAACCTCATCATCAAGGGCGGTGTCCTTGATGGCAAGGCGCTGACCGCCGATGAGATCAAGAAGCTCGCGGACCTCGAGTCCCGCGAGGTTCTGCTCAGCAAGCTGGCCGGCGCGTTCAAGGGCAAGCAGTCCCAGGCTGCCTCGCTCTTCCAGGCGCTGCCGTCGAAGTTCGTCCGCACCGCGGAAGCGCTTCGCGTCAAGCTCGCCGAGCAGGGCGGTGCCGAGTAATTCGGCTCGCGCACTGATCCGCGCCGCCTAGTGCGCGGGTCGTAGCGGGCCGTTACGCCCGCCTCTATATACATCCGGCACCTGCCGAATTAGTGGAAGGATCGCCCATCATGGCGAAGCTCTCTCAGGACGACCTCCTCGCCCAGTTCGAGGAGATGACCCTCATCGAGCTCTCCGAGTTCGTGAAGGCCTTCGAGGAGAAGTTCGACGTCACCGCCGCCGCGGCCGTCGCCGTTGCCGGCCCGGCCGGTGTCGGCCCCGCCGCCGAGGCCGAGGAGGAGAAGGACGAGTTCGACGTCATCCTCACCGGTGCGGGCGACAAGAAGATCCAGGTCATCAAGGTCGTGCGCGAGCTGACCTCCCTGGGTCTGAAGGAGGCCAAGGACCTCGTCGACGGCACCCCGAAGCCGGTCCTCGAGAAGGTCAACAAGGAGGCCGCTGACAAGGCCGCCGAGGCCCTCAAGGCCGCCGGTGCGGGCGTCGAGGTCAAGTAACACCTCTGAGGCCGCCTGACGGCCTCTGCGAAGGGCGATCACTCGTAAGGGTGGTCGCCCTTTGGCGTACCCGCAGTGCCTGACTTGCCCTCGTCTCGTTGGGGAGTAGGGTGATCTTCGTTGTCCCGAAGCAGGGTCCGGAGATGATCCGCTCGGAGCACGGGGCCTTGACGAACGGCCAGCGGCGCGCAATTCTCAGTCCCGTCGTGAGGTCGGCCAGCTCGATCCGAGATCCGAGGCATGGATCGACTACGAAGAGGGCAGTACTGATACGCGCTCTGTGTACGAGAGCCGCAGCGTGTTGGTTGAACAACGGTAGGGAAGGGCCTGTTGCCGGTTTCCGGAAACCTGGTCTGGACATCAGTGAGCCGAGTGGCTACACTGACCCTTTGCGCTGCCTGTTAGCTGCCCCCTGCCCGTCGCCAGGGGCATGCCCACGCTCGAGCACATCTGACTGACCGCCTCTGACCTGGTCTTTTGGCCAGATCGGGAGCACCTTGTCTTCTGTGTCGGCTGGGACCGGTACGCGCGTAGTGAGTCCGAGCCCTCGGAAGGACCCCCTCTTGGCCGCCTCGCGCAACGCCTCGACCAATACGAACAACGGTGCCAGCACCGCCCCGCTGCGCATCTCCTTTGCAAAGATCAAGGAGCCCCTCGAGGTTCCGAACCTCCTGGCGCTGCAGACCGAGAGCTTTGACTGGCTGCTCGGCAACGCCGCCTGGAAGTCCCGCGTCGAGTCGGCGCTTGAGAGTGGACAGGACGTCCCCACCAAGTCCGGTCTGGAAGAGATCTTCGAGGAGATCTCGCCGATCGAGGACTTCTCCGGGTCGATGTCGCTGACGTTCCGCGACCACCGGTTCGAGCCGGCGAAGAACTCCGTCGACGAGTGCAAGGAGCGCGACTTCACGTACGCGGCGCCGCTCTTCGTCACGGCCGAGTTCACGAACAACGAGACCGGTGAGATCAAGTCTCAGACGGTCTTCATGGGCGACTTCCCGCTCATGACCAACAAGGGCACCTTCGTCATCAACGGCACCGAGCGCGTCGTCGTGTCGCAGCTCGTCCGTTCTCCGGGTGTCTACTTCGACTCCTCCATCGACAAGACGTCCGACAAGGACATCTTCTCCGCCAAGATCATCCCGTCCCGGGGTGCCTGGCTGGAGATGGAGGTCGACAAGCGCGACATGGTCGGCGTCCGCATCGACCGCAAGCGCAAGCAGTCCGTCACCGTCCTCCTGAAGGCTCTCGGCTGGACCACCGAGCAGATCCTCGAGGAGTTCGGCGAGTACGAGTCCATGCGCGCCACCCTGGAGAAGGACCACACCCAGGGCCAGGACGACGCGCTGCTCGACATCTACCGCAAGCTGCGCCCGGGCGAGCCGCCGACCCGCGAGGCCGCTCAGACGCTGCTCGAGAACCTCTACTTCAACCCGAAGCGCTACGACCTCGCGAAGGTCGGCCGCTACAAGGTGAACAAGAAGCTCGGCGCCGACGAGCCGCTCGACGCCGGTGTGCTCACCACCGACGACGTCATCGCGACGATCAAGTACCTCGTCAAGCTCCACGCGGGTGAGACCGAGACCATCGGTGAGTCGGGTCGCAACATCGTCGTCGAGACCGACGACATCGACCACTTCGGCAACCGTCGTCTGCGCAACGTCGGCGAGCTCATCCAGAACCAGGTCCGCACGGGTCTGGCTCGTATGGAGCGCGTCGTGCGCGAGCGCATGACCACCCAGGACGTCGAGGCGATCACGCCGCAGACCCTGATCAACATCCGGCCGGTCGTCGCCTCCATCAAGGAGTTCTTCGGCACCAGCCAGCTGTCGCAGTTCATGGACCAGAACAACCCGCTGTCGGGTCTGACGCACAAGCGTCGCCTCTCGGCCCTGGGTCCCGGCGGTCTCTCCCGTGAGCGGGCCGGCTTCGAGGTCCGTGACGTGCACCCGTCGCACTACGGCCGCATGTGTCCGATCGAGACCCCTGAAGGCCCGAACATCGGTCTGATCGGCTCGCTCGCCTCCTACGGTCGCGTCAACGCGTTCGGTTTCATCGAGACCCCGTACCGCAAGGTCGTCGACGGCCAGGTCACCGACGAGGTCGACTACGTCACCGCCGACGAGGAAGACCGCTTCGTCATCGCCCAGGCGAACGCCCGCCTGGACGACGACCTGCGCTTCACCGAGAACCGCGTCCTGGTCCGCAAGCGTGGGGGCGAGGTCGACTACGTCGAGCCGTCCGACGTGGACTACATGGACGTCTCGCCGCGCCAGATGGTGTCCGTCGCCACCGCGATGATCCCCTTCCTCGAGCACGACGACGCCAACCGTGCCCTCATGGGCGCGAACATGATGCGCCAGGCCGTTCCGCTCATCAAGGCGGAGGCCCCGCTCGTCGGCACCGGCATGGAGTACCGCTGTGCGGTCGACGCCGGCGACTCGATCAAGGCGGAGAAGGACGGTGTCGTCCAGGAGGTCTCGGCCGACTACATCACCGTCGCCAACGACGACGGCACGTACACCACGTACCGCGTCGCCAAGTTCTCCCGCTCGAACCAGGGCACCTCGGTCAACCAGAAGGTCATCGTCAACGAGGGTGACCGGATCATCGAGGCCCAGGTCCTCGCCGACGGTCCGGCGACCGAAGAGGGCGAGATGGCCCTCGGCAAGAACCTGCTCGTGGCGTTCATGCCGTGGGAGGGTCACAACTACGAGGACGCGATCATCCTGTCGCAGCGCCTCGTGCAGGACGACGTCCTCTCCTCGATCCACATCGAGGAGCACGAGGTCGACGCCCGTGACACCAAGCTGGGCCCCGAGGAGATCACCCGGGACATCCCGAACGTCTCCGAGGAGGTCCTCGCCGACCTCGACGAGCGCGGCATCATCCGCATCGGTGCGGACGTCGTCGCCGGCGACATCCTCGTCGGCAAGGTCACGCCCAAGGGTGAGACCGAGCTGACCCCCGAGGAGCGCCTGCTCCGCGCGATCTTCGGTGAGAAGGCGCGCGAGGTCCGTGACACCTCCCTGAAGGTGCCCCACGGTGAGATCGGCAAGGTCATCGGCGTCCGCGTCTTCGACCGCGAGGAGGGCGACGAGCTTCCTCCGGGCGTGAACCAGCTGGTCCGCGTCTACGTCGCCCAGAAGCGCAAGATCACCGACGGTGACAAGCTCGCCGGCCGTCACGGCAACAAGGGTGTCATCTCCAAGATCCTCCCGATCGAGGACATGCCCTTCCTCGAAGACGGCACCCCGGTCGACATCATCCTCAACCCGCTGGGTGTCCCGTCCCGAATGAACCCGGGACAGGTCCTGGAGATCCACCTCGGCTGGCTCGCCAGTCGCGGCTGGGACGTCTCCGGCCTCGCGGACGAGTGGGCGCAGCGCCTCCAGGCGATCGGCGCCGACCAGGTCGCCCCCGGCACCAACGTCGCCACCCCCGTCTTCGACGGTGCGCGTGAGGACGAGCTGGCCGGCCTGCTCCAGCACACGATCCCGAACCGCGACGGCGAGCGCATGGTGCTCCCGACCGGTAAGGCTCGTCTGTTCGACGGCCGCTCCGGCGAGCCGTTCCCGGACCCGATCTCGGTCGGGTACATGTACATCCTCAAGCTGCACCACCTGGTCGACGACAAGCTCCACGCCCGTTCGACCGGTCCGTACTCGATGATCACGCAGCAGCCGCTGGGTGGTAAGGCGCAGTTCGGTGGTCAGCGCTTCGGTGAGATGGAGGTGTGGGCACTTGAGGCGTACGGCGCCGCCTACGCGCTCCAGGAACTCCTGACGATCAAGTCCGACGACGTGACCGGCCGCGTGAAGGTCTACGAGGCCATCGTCAAGGGCGAGAACATCCCCGAGCCGGGCATTCCCGAGTCCTTCAAGGTGCTCATCAAGGAAATGCAGTCGCTCTGCCTCAACGTGGAGGTGCTGTCCTCGGACGGCATGTCCATCGAGATGCGCGACACCGACGAGGACGTCTTCCGCGCGGCGGAGGAGCTCGGTATCGACCTGTCCCGGCGCGAGCCGAGCAGCGTCGAAGAGGTCTGACGGGCCTGGCCGGGGGATCCCATTGATCCCCCGGCCGCCCCGGGACCGTTCAGACCATGATTGAGACTCGACCCCGAAAGAGGGATTGACGCACAGTGCTCGACGTCAACTTCTTCGACGAGCTGCGGATCGGCCTTGCCACCGCGGACGACATCCGAACCTGGTCGCACGGCGAGGTCAAGAAGCCGGAGACCATCAACTACCGCACCCTCAAGCCCGAGAAGGACGGACTCTTCTGCGAGAAGATCTTCGGTCCTACCCGGGACTGGGAGTGCTACTGCGGCAAGTACAAGCGTGTCCGCTTCAAGGGCATCATCTGTGAGCGTTGTGGCGTCGAGGTCACGCGCGCCAAGGTGCGCCGTGAGCGGATGGGCCACATCGAGCTTGCCGCTCCCGTCACCCACATCTGGTACTTCAAGGGCGTCCCGTCGCGCCTGGGCTACCTGCTGGACCTCGCGCCGAAGGACCTCGAGAAGGTCATCTACTTCGCCGCGTACATGATCACGTTCGTCGACGACGAGCGCCGTCAGCGCGACCTGCCGTCGCTGGAGGCCCACGTCTCCGTCGAGCGCCAGCAGATCGAGAACCGCCGTGACGCGGACCTCGAAGGCCGTGCCAAGAAGCTCGAGAGCGACCTGGGCGAGCTGGAGGCCGAGGGCGCCAAGGCCGACGTGCGCCGCAAGGTGCGCGAAGGCGCCGAGCGCGAGATGAAGCAGCTCCGCGACCGCGCCCAGCGCGAGATCGACCGCCTCGACGAGGTGTGGAACCGCTTCAAGAACCTCAAGGTCCAGGACCTGGAGGGCGACGAGCTCCTCTACCGCGAGCTGCGTGACCGCTTCGGCACGTACTTCGACGGTTCCATGGGTGCGGCTGCCCTGCAGAAGCGCCTGGAGTCCTTCGACCTCGAGGAGGAGGCCGAGCGCCTCCGCGAGATCATCCGTACCGGCAAGGGCCAGAAGAAGACCCGTGCGCTCAAGCGCCTCAAGGTCGTCTCCGCGTTCCTGCAGACCAGCAACAGCCCCAAGGGCATGGTCCTGGACTGCGTCCCGGTCATCCCGCCGGACCTGCGTCCGATGGTGCAGCTGGACGGTGGCCGCTTCGCGACCTCCGACCTGAACGACCTGTACCGCCGTGTGATCAACCGCAACAACCGCCTGAAGCGCCTTCTCGACCTCGGTGCCCCCGAGATCATCGTGAACAACGAGAAGCGCATGCTCCAGGAGGCCGTGGACGCCCTCTTCGACAACGGTCGTCGCGGTCGCCCGGTCACCGGTCCCGGTAACCGTCCCCTGAAGTCCCTCAGCGACATGCTGAAGGGCAAGCAGGGTCGATTCCGTCAGAACCTCCTCGGCAAGCGCGTGGACTACTCCGCGCGTTCCGTGATCGTCGTCGGTCCGCAGCTGAAGCTGCACCAGTGTGGTCTGCCCAAGGCCATGGCGCTGGAGCTCTTCAAGCCGTTCGTGATGAAGCGCCTGGTCGACCTGAACCACGCGCAGAACATCAAGAGCGCGAAGCGCATGGTCGAGCGCGGCCGCACGGTCGTGTACGACGTGCTCGAAGAGGTCATCGCCGAGCACCCGGTGCTGCTGAACCGTGCGCCCACGCTGCACCGCCTCGGCATCCAGGCCTTCGAGCCCCAGCTGGTCGAAGGCAAGGCCATCCAGATCCACCCGCTCGTCTGCACCGCGTTCAACGCGGACTTCGACGGTGACCAGATGGCCGTCCACCTGCCGCTCTCCGCGGAGGCGCAGGCCGAGGCCCGCATCCTGATGCTGTCCTCGAACAACATCCTCAAGCCGGCCGACGGCCGTCCGGTCACGATGCCGACGCAGGACATGGTCCTGGGTCTGTTCTTCCTGACCACCGACGGTGAGCTCCGTGACACCAAGGGCGAGGGCCGCGCGTTCGGCTCCACCGCCGAGGCGATCATGGCGTTCGACGCCGGCGAGCTCGCGCTGCAGTCGTCCGTCGACATCCGCTTCCCGGTGGGCACCATCCCGCCGCGCGGCTGGGTGGCGCCGGTCGCCGAGGAGGGCGAGCAGGAGTTCCAGCCGGGCGACAGCTTCCGCCTGAAGACGACCCTGGGCCGTGCGCTCTTCAACGAGCTGCTGCCCGAGGACTACCCGTTCGTCGACTACTCGGTGGGCAAGAAGCAGCTCTCCGAGATCGTCAACGACCTGGCGGAGCGCTACCCCAAGGTCATCGTGGCGGCGACGCTCGACAACCTGAAGGCGGCCGGCTTCCACTGGGCGACCCGTTCGGGCGTCACCGTGGCCATCTCCGACGTCGTCGTGCCCGAGGCCAAGAAGGCCATCGTCGCGGGCTACGAGGCTCAGGACGAGAAGGTCCAGAAGCAGTACGAGCGCGGTCTGATCACCAAGGACGAGCGCACGCAGGAGCTCATCGCGATCTGGACCAAGGCGACCAACGAGGTTGCCGAGGCGATGAACGCGAACTTCCCCAAGACGAACCCCATCTTCATGATGGTTGACTCGGGTGCCCGAGGAAACATGATGCAGATGCGACAGATCGCCGGTATGCGTGGTCTGGTGTCGAACGCGAAGAACGAGACCATCCCGCGTCCGATCAAGGCGTCCTTCCGTGAGGGCCTCACCGTTCTGGAGTACTTCATCTCCACGCACGGTGCCCGTAAGGGTCTGGCGGACACCGCCCTGCGTACCGCCGACTCGGGTTACCTCACCCGTCGTCTGGTGGACGTCTCGCAGGACGTCATCATCCGCGAGGAGGACTGCGGCACCGAGCGCGGCCTCAAGCTCAAGATCGGCACCAAGGACGAGACGGGTGTCCTCCGCAAGGCGGACGACGTCGAGACCTCCGTGTACGCCCGCATGCTGGCCGAGGACGTCGTCATCGACGGCAAGGTCATCGCGCCGGCGAACGTGGACCTCGGCGACGTGCTCATCGACGCCCTCATCGCGAACGGCGTCGAGGAGGTCAAGACCCGCTCGGTCCTGACCTGCGAGTCCGCGGTCGGCACCTGTGCCTTCTGCTACGGCCGCTCGCTGGCCACCGGCAAGCTCGTCGACATCGGCGAGGCGGTCGGCATCATCGCCGCCCAGTCCATCGGTGAGCCCGGTACCCAGCTGACGATGCGTACCTTCCACACCGGTGGTGTGGCCGGTGACGACATCACGCAGGGTCTGCCGCGTGTCGTCGAGCTCTTCGAGGCCCGTACCCCGAAGGGTGTCGCCCCGATCTCCGAGGCCGCCGGCCGCGTGCGGATCGAGGAGACCGAGAAGACGAAGAAGATCGTCATCACGCCCGACGACGGCAGCGAGGAGACGGCGTTCCCGATCTCCAAGCGCGCCAAGGTCATCGTGCACGAGGGCGACCACGTCGAGGTGGGCCAGAAGCTCACCATGGGTGCCACCAACCCGCACGACGTGCTGCGCATCCTCGGCCAGCGTGCCGTCCAGGTCCACCTGGTCGGCGAAGTCCAGAAGGTCTACAACTCGCAGGGCGTGTCGATCCACGACAAGCACATCGAGATCATCATCCGGCAGATGCTGCGCCGCGTGACGATCATCGAGTCCGGCGACGCGGAGCTCCTGCCGGGCGAGCTCGTCGAGCGCTCGAAGTTCGAGACCGAGAACCGTCGCGTGGTCACCGAGGGCGGTCACCCCGCCTCCGGCCGTCCGCAGCTGATGGGTATCACCAAGGCCTCGCTGGCGACGGAATCCTGGCTGTCGGCCGCCTCCTTCCAGGAGACGACCCGAGTCCTGACGGATGCGGCGATCAACGCCAAGTCCGACAGCCTCATCGGCCTCAAGGAGAACGTCATCATCGGTAAGCTCATCCCGGCCGGTACGGGCCTGTCCCGCTACCGCAACATCCGGGTCGAGCCGACCGAGGAGGCCAAGGCCGCGATGTACTCGGCCGTCGGCTACGACGACATCGACTACTCGCCCTTCGGCACCGGCTCCGGCCAGGCTGTCCCGCTGGAGGACTACGACTACGGCCCGTACAACGGCTGAGTCGGACCAGAGCAGTAACCGCAGGGCGGTCACCCGAGAGGGTGGCCGCCCTGCGGCGTTCCTAGCCCCGGGGGGCCAGGTGGCGCTGGAGGTGGTGGAGGCGGGTGCGGTGGTCGGGGTGCGGGGACAGCAGGAGCCGCAGGAGACCGGACCCGTCCTCCGCGGGCTCCGTCGCCAGGACCTGGGCGAGCTGGGGTCCGAAGCCCAGGGCGGCCCAGCAGCTGGGCCCAGGAGTGCCCCGCCGGCACCCGCTCCAGCGCCGTGACGGTTGCCGACCGCGGCCGGCCGGTGACCGCGGCCGACTCACCGACGATGTCTCCCGGGCCGCGCAGCGCCAGGAGGGCTTGGTAGCCCGTGGCCGCCGAGGCGGTGACCTTGGTCCAGCCGGTGAGGATGAGCAGCACGTGCGTCGAGGGCTCGTGCTGCTGGATCAGCGGATTTGGCGGCGGCGCCTGAAGTAGGCGGCCGTCGTGACCGACGCCAGGGTGAGGAGGGACAGGGCGGCCGCCGCGAGGCCCGGGGTGAGGCCCTTCGGGGTGAAGGTGCAGGAGAGGTTGCGGGTGCTCGGGGTGACCGGGAGGGCGAGCAGGCCGTGGAAGTCGCGGATCGGGGCCGAGCACTGCCAGCCGGGGATGTTGGTGACGGCGAGGACCGCGGTGCCGGTGGTGTTCGGGGGGAGGGTGGCTTCGAGGGTGTGGCCGCCGATGCGGACGGAGGTGGCGCCCGTGGCCTTCAGGGCGGCGGTCCTGGCGTCCAGGGCGGCGCGGTCCAGGCAGCCGATGGGGTGCTCGCCGGCCGTGGCGTCCTCCGTGCGGGTTTCCACCGTCGCGGTGACCTCGCCGGAGGCGGGGACCGGGCCCAGGGGGACGACGCCCGTCATGCGGTCCATGAGGGGGAGTTCGGAGCCCGGGGTGCGGAGGGTGCCGTACAGGGTGGGGGAGTACCAGTAGGCCTCGGAGCCGGGGGTGCAGCGGGCCGCGTACGTCTGGGTGGTGGGGGTGCCCGTGCGGGTGGTGCGGGGGACCTCGTAGACCGTGGCGCCCAGGACGTCCTCCTGGTGGGCGTAGACCGAGTCCGCGGGGTTGGGGGAGGTGTAGGGGGTGGTGCGGAGGGTGACCAGGGGCGGGGCGGGCTGTTTCGTGGCCTTCCAGGTGCCCGGCTCCGTGCCCGGGCGGACGCGGGCGCCGATCGAGAAGATCGCGTCGAGCACCGGGTTGTCGGCCCCGAAGAAGGTCCGGCCGTCGTTCTTGAAGCCGTAGCCGAGGGGTTCCAGGGCCTTGTAGGTCGCTTCGGGGAGGTAGCTGCTGTAGTACTGCGGGCCCTCCGCCTGGAGGGCGAGGGCGTCGTTGTACGAGGTCTGCGGCGCGCCCGAGTCCGTCCGGTAGGCGGGCCAGCCGTCCACGTCCCGGACCGCTTCGAAGTGGTTGCTGATCGAGCGGTTCGAGGTCGGGACGGGAGCGGCCCAGCGCTCGCGGGAGCGGCGGGCGTCCGCGTTGGCCGCGGCGACCGTCGACTCGGCGAGGACCACGACGGTCATGAGGAGGGCGGCCAGGGGGAGCAGGGCCCGGTGCCGGTCCGCCCGGGTGAGGAGGAGCAGGGCCAGCAGGGAGACCGCGCCGCCGGCCAGGACGGCCGGCCAGGTCCAGCCGCCGAAGTCGTCGGTGTGGCGGAGGACGAAGGTGGCGACGACGAGGAGGGCCGCCGACAGGGCCAGGTGGAGGGGGCGGGGGCGGTTGGCCAGGGCGAGCCAGGCCAGGACGACGACCATGCCGCTGAACACGAACGCCTCGCGGTACGGGTTGCCGTTCGGCACCGCCAGGCCGTGCCACACGTACTGCGTCGGGGGGAACTGGAAGGACACCAGGACCAGGAGGGTGGCCGCCGCCCACGTGAGGCGGGTGCGGGCCGCGATCCGGGTGTTGAGGAGGAAGGAGCCCGCCAGGATCAGGCCCAGGGAGGCCACGTACAGGCGGGGACGGCCGCCCCACAGGTGGGTCGCCGGGAGCATGCCGGAGAGGAAGACCTCGATCCGGACCGGGTCGAAGGCGCCGGCCTTGGTGGGCTGCGCGGCACCGCTGGACAGGAACGACGGCAGGAGGAGGGGGAGGGTGAGCAGGATGCCGGTCGCGGCCGCGGTGGCCGCGCGCCAGAGGGCGCGCAGGCGCTGGGCGCCCGTCATGTCCAGGGTGATCAGGCGGACGGCGAGGAGGACGCAGGCCGCCATCGTGGCCATCATCGCCGTGTAGAAGTTGCCGAACCAGGCGAGGGCGACCAGCAGGGCCACCCCCGGCCAGCGGCGGCCCTCCAGGCACCACTCCACGGCGATGCCCAGCAGGGGGAGGGCGACCAGGCCCCACAGCCACATCGGGATGTACGAGGCGTCGCTCAGCGCCCAGCCGCACAGGCCGTAGCAGGCGCCGAGGACCCCGCGCTGCCACCACGGTCCGGGGTGCAGCTTGCCGAGGTAGACGGCCATCACGGCGGCGGCCGTGCCCATCGTGACCGGGGTGATCACGAAGACGGCGAGGTCGACGTGTTCGCGGGGGACCAGGACCGCGAGCCAGGAGAAGGGATTGCCCAGGTAGGTGTAGTAGTCGGACAGGAACTGCTGTCCGAAGCCTCCCCGCCAGGTGAACAGCACGTCGCCGGCGGCCTGGCCGTGGACCAGGTCCCACAGGGCGCGGTGGAAGGGCACGTACTGGTTGGCCTGGTCGTTGATGGCCCGGCCCCGGTTCCCGAAGGGGAAGGAGCCGCGCGCCGCCCAGGCCGCGCAGAAGGCGCCCGAGGTGACCAGGAAGGCCAGCAGCGGGGCGTACAGCCGGGAGAGTGCGGTGCGCCGCCGCGACGAGGGGGTTCGGCCGCCGTCGGGGGGCGGGTTCTCCGCCGTCGTCGGCTCCGGTGTGACCGTCCCCAATGTCCTGCTCCTGGCGCTCGTACGTTTTGGACTGACCTGCTGGGATTCGCTGGGCAGTGTAGTTCGCCCTCCCTACCACGCCGGTGCGCGATCCGCGCGCCCACCCCGGCCGGGACCGCTCCGCCCGTGCGGCGCCTGAGCTGTGCGGTCGTCGCGGCGGTGGCGGAGCGGCTTATGTTTTGACCGGAGTGGATGCGGTGGGTACGCTCAGACCTTGTGCCTGGGGTGTGCCTGGGCTCCCGTGCGTGTCCATCAACCGCACGCGAGAGTCAACGGCCACTGCGATCCATGCGTCTTTCCGCTTTTGCGGAGAGGTCCGCCGGGTCCGACACACCCGACCGCGTGGGTCGGCAAAGTTCCAGGTTAGCTTCACTACACGGCACACAGAAACCGGAGAAGTAGTGCCTACGATCCAGCAGCTGGTCCGTAAGGGCCGGCAGGACAAGGTCGAGAAGACAAAGACCCCCGCGCTCGAGGCCTCGCCCCAGCGTCGCGGCGTCTGCACGCGTGTGTTCACGACCACCCCGAAGAAGCCGAACTCGGCGCTCCGTAAGGTCGCGCGTGTGCGTCTGACCTCCGGCATCGAGGTCACCGCTTACATTCCGGGTGAGGGACACAACCTGCAGGAGCACTCGATCGTGCTCGTGCGTGGTGGCCGTGTGAAGGACCTGCCGGGTGTTCGTTACAAGATCATCCGCGGTGCGCTTGACACCCAGGCTGTCAAGAACCGCAAGCAGGCCCGCAGCCGCTACGGCGCCAAGAAGGAGAAGTAAGAATGCCTCGTAAGGGCCCCGCCCCGAAGCGCCCGGTCATCATCGACCCGGTCTACGCATCTCCTCTGGTGACCTCGCTCATCAACAAGATCCTCCTGAACGGCAAGCGCTCCACCGCCGAGCGCATCGTTTACGGCGCCATGGAAGGCCTCCGCGAGAAGACCGGCAACGACCCGGTCATCACGCTGAAGCGCGCGCTGGAGAACGTCAAGCCGTCCCTCGAGGTCAAGTCCCGCCGTGTCGGTGGCGCGACCTACCAGGTTCCCGTCGAGGTCAAGCCGGGTCGCCAGTCGACCCTGGCCCTCCGCTGGCTCGTGGGTTACTCCCGCGCCCGCCGCGAGAAGACCATGACCGAGCGCCTGATGAACGAGCTGCTCGACGCCTCGAACGGTCTTGGCGCTGCCGTCAAGAAGCGTGAGGACACGCACAAGATGGCCGAGTCCAACAAGGCCTTCGCGCACTACCGCTGGTAGTCCCCACCCACATCGAGACCGAGAGAAGACTGAGCCGATATGGCTACCACTTCGCTTGACCTGGCCAAGGTGCGCAACATCGGCATCATGGCCCACATCGACGCGGGCAAGACGACCACCACCGAGCGCATCCTGTTCTACACCGGTGTGTCGTACAAGATCGGTGAGGTCCACGACGGCGCCGCCACGATGGACTGGATGGAGCAGGAGCAGGAGCGTGGTATCACCATCACGTCTGCCGCCACCACCTGCCACTGGCCGCTCGAAGATGTTGACCACACCATCAACATCATCGACACCCCGGGTCACGTCGACTTCACCGTCGAGGTGGAGCGTTCGCTCCGCGTCCTCGACGGCGCCGTCACCGTGTTCGACGGTGTGGCCGGCGTAGAGCCGCAGTCCGAGACCGTTTGGCGTCAGGCGGACCGCTACGGCGTCCCGCGCATCTGCTTCGTCAACAAGCTCGACCGCACCGGTGCCGAGTTCATGCGCTGCGTCGACATGATCAAGGACCGCCTCGGTGCGGTTCCGATCGTCATGCAGCTCCCGATCGGTGCCGAGGCCGACTTCCAGGGTGTCGTCGACCTCGTCCGCATGAAGGCCCTCGTGTGGTCCGCCGAGGCCACCAAGGGCGAGATGTACGACGTCGTCGACATCCCGGCCTCCCACACCGAGCTGGCCGAGGAGTGGCGCGCCACCCTCGTCGAGCAGGTCGCCGAGAACGACGAAGAGATGATGGAGCTCTTCCTCGAGGGCGTCGAGCCCACCGAGGAGCAGCTGCACGCGGCCGTCCGCCGCATCATCCTCGGCTCCGGCAAGGGCAAGGGCGAGCCCACGATCACCGCGGTCTTCTGCGGTACGGCGTTCAAGAACAAGGGCGTCCAGCCCCTGCTCGACGCCGTCGTGCGCTACCTCCCGTCGCCGCTCGACATCGAGGCCATCGAGGGCCACGACGTCAAGGACGCCGAGGTCGTCGTCAAGCGCAAGCCGTCGGACGAGGAGCCCCTCGCCGCGCTCGCGTTCAAGATCATGAGCGACCCGCACCTCGGCAAGCTCACCTTCGTCCGGGTTTACTCGGGCCGCCTGGAGGCCGGCACTGCGGTGCAGAACTCCGTCAAGGGCAAGAAGGAGCGCATCGGCAAGATCTACCGCATGCACGCGAACAAGCGTGAGGAGATCGACTCGGTGGGCGCCGGCGACATCGTCGCCGTCATGGGCCTGAAGCAGACCACCACCGGTGAGACGCTGTGTGACGAGAAGGCCCCCGTGATCCTGGAGTCCATGGACTTCCCGGCTCCGGTCATCCAGGTCGCCATCGAGCCCGCCTCGAAGGGTGACCAGGAGAAGCTGGGCGTCGCCATCCAGCGCCTCGCGGAAGAGGACCCGTCGTTCCACGTCCACTCGGACGAGGAGACCGGCCAGACCATCCTCGGCGGTATGGGCGAGCTGCACCTCGAGGTGCTGGTCGACCGTATGAAGCGCGAGTTCAAGGTCGTCGCCAACGTCGGCAAGCCGCAGGTGGCCTACCGCGAGACGATCCGCAAGGCCGTCGAGCGTCACGACTACACCCACAAGAAGCAGACCGGTGGTACCGGTCAGTTCGCCAAGGTGCAGATCGCGATCGAGCCGATCACGGACGCCGATGGTCCGGCGTACGAGTTCGTCAACAAGGTCACCGGTGGCCGCGTGCCGAAGGAGTACATCCCTTCGGTCGACGCCGGTGCGCAGGAAGCCATGCAGTTCGGCATCCTGGCGGGCTACGAGATGACGGGCGTCCGCGTCACGCTTCTCGACGGTGGCTACCACGAGGTCGACTCCTCCGAGCTCGCCTTCAAGATCGCTGGTTCGCAGGCCTTCAAGGAGGCCGCGCGCAAGGCGTCGCCCGTTCTGCTCGAGCCGATGATGGCCGTTGAGGTCACCACGCCCGAGGAGTCCATGGGCGATGTCATCGGTGACATCAACTCCCGCCGTGGCCAGATCCAGGCCATGGAGGACCGTCACGGAGCCAAGATCGTCAAGGGCCTCGTGCCCCTCTCGGAGATGTTCGGCTACGTCGGCGACCTCCGCAGCAAGACCTCGGGTCGCGCCAGCTACTCGATGCAGTTCGACTCCTACGCCGAGGTTCCCCGGAACGTCGCCGAGGAGATCATCGCGAAGGCCAAGGGCGAGTAACTCTTCCGAGTTCACGTTTTAGGCTTGTCACCGGAGCCTCTGGGGCAACAGGAGCAACCCTCCCGTTGCCCCGGGGAGCCGGCTTTCCAGCAAAGATCACCTGGCGCCGACGATTCAAGGCGTACAGAACCACTCTCAGGAGGACCCCGTGGCGAAGGCGAAGTTCGAGCGGACTAAGCCGCACGTCAACATCGGCACCATCGGTCACATTGACCACGGTAAGACGACCCTCACGGCCGCCATTACCAAGGTGCTGCACGACAAGTACCCGGACCTGAACGCGGCGTCGGCGTTCGACCAGATCGACAAGGCTCCTGAGGAGCGCCAGCGCGGTATCACCATCTCCATCGCGCACGTCGAGTACCAGACCGAGGCGCGTCACTACGCCCACGTCGACTGCCCGGGTCACGCTGACTACATCAAGAACATGATCACCGGTGCCGCGCAGATGGACGGCGCGATCCTCGTGGTCGCCGCCACCGACGGCCCGATGCCGCAGACCAAGGAGCACGTGCTCCTGGCCCGCCAGGTCGGCGTTCCGTACATCGTCGTCGCCCTGAACAAGGCCGACATGGTGGACGACGAGGAGATCCTGGAGCTCGTCGAGCTCGAGGTCCGTGAGCTGCTCTCCGAGTACGACTTCCCGGGCGACGACCTGCCGGTCGTCCAGGTCTCCGCGCTGAAGGCGCTCGAGGGCGACAAGGAGTGGGGTGACAAGCTCCTCGGCCTGATGGACGCCGTGGACGCCGCGATCCCGACCCCGCCGCGTGACACCGACAAGCCGTTCCTGATGCCCGTCGAGGACGTCTTCACGATCACCGGTCGTGGCACCGTCGTCACCGGCCGCATCGAGCGTGGTGTCCTCAAGGTCAACGAGACCGTCGACATCATCGGCATCAAGACCGAGAAGACCACCACCACGGTCACCGGCATCGAGATGTTCCGCAAGCTGCTCGACGAGGGCCAGGCCGGTGAGAACGTCGGTCTGCTCCTCCGTGGCATCAAGCGCGAGGACGTCGAGCGCGGCCAGGTCATCATCAAGCCCGGTTCGGTCACGCCGCACACCGAGTTCGAGGCCGCCGCGTACATCCTGTCGAAGGACGAGGGTGGCCGTCACACCCCGTTCTTCAACAACTACCGCCCGCAGTTCTACTTCCGTACCACGGACGTGACCGGCGTCGTGACCCTCCCCGAGGGCACCGAGATGGTCATGCCGGGCGACAACACCGACATGACGGTCGCGCTGATCCAGCCGGTCGCCATGGAGGAGGGCCTGAAGTTCGCCATCCGTGAGGGTGGTCGCACCGTCGGCGCCGGCCAGGTCACCAAGATCACGAAGTAATTCGTGCTCTGACCTGGTAGCTCGCAGCAGCGGGCACCATGTGTGAACGAGGGGCCCCTCCCCACCGCTCCGGCGGCGGGGGAGGGGCCCTTCGTCGTACCCCCCTGTAAAGCCCGCATAAAGCCCCTGTGAGAGGCTCCGCACCAGTACGAACGGGCGATCGACAGGGTGGGAAGCGGATGGGGCAGCAGGGCGGCGGCAGACACGACGAGCCGCAGGGGTGGCGGACCGGGCCGGCGTGGCGGGAGATGGAGGGCCGCGGCCGGGGCCGGCGGCGGCTGAAGACCGCGGCGGTGCTCGTCGCCCTCGGGGCGGCCGCGCTGGTCGTCGTACGGCCGGAACTCCTCATCGACCGGGTGACGGGGGAGGCGGAGGCCCGCAGGACGGCCGCCGAGGCCCCGCCGCTGCCTGCCGAGTCGGTACGTCCGACCGCGGCCCCGGAGGCCGCGTACCCGGACCGCCCGACCCCGAAGGAGCCCTTCCGGGGCTCGCCGGCCGCCCAGTGGGCCGACGGCGCCGCCGGGATCGAGGTGCCGGAGGCGACGGCCGTCGGCGGCATGTCCAAGGAGGCGGTGGCCGAGGCGCTGGCGAAGGCGAAGCAGTTCCTCGTCGGGGCCAACCTGGATCCGGCCACCCTGCGGGGGGAGCGCCCGGAGGCGGCGATGGCCCTGCTGGACCCGAAGGACGAGAAGACCCGGACGGCGATGGCGAAGGCCTTCGAGCGGCCGGGCCGGGACCAGGACCCGCTGGACTGGTTCACCCGGTACGACCCCGCCGAGCTCAAGCCCGCGGGCGACGTGGTCAAGGTCCGGGGCCGGATGTGGGTGGAGGCCGGCGAGCAGCCGGGGCAGGCCCACGTCCGGGCGGACTACTCCTTCGTCTACCCGTTCACGAGGGCCGGCGGGAACCCGGAGGACGTCGCGCGGACCATCGTCCGCCGCGAGCTCACCTTCTCCATCGCGGACCCGGACCGGTGGGAGGGCACCCCCGGCAGGCTGTGGCTCTTCCAGGTCGACCGGGACGTGGCCAACAGCTCCTGCGACCGCTTCGACGGCCGGCTGCACCCGTCGTTCTTCTCGGACCCCGACGACGGCGGAACGGTACCCTCCGGGCCGCCGGTGGACCCGTACGACCGGAGCAGGGGCATCAGGGTCGAGGGGCAGGACGGCTGCGGGACCGTGTCCCGGACCTGATCAGCGGTCCGGCCTGCGAGAACCCCCGTCGGGCGGAGGGTGTGGCGCGGTTTGACGTGTCCGCGCGGCGGGGTATTCTCTTCGGCCCGATTGGCCAGGTACGCGTCTCGTATGGCAGACTACTCAAGTTGCTCGGCTGAGTACCGATGCTGCGCGCCTCCCGCCGGGAGGACCGGAAGCGAGTCCCACAGTACTCGTCGTCCTTAATCTGCCTTTCGGGGCAGCAATGAGGACGGACGTACGGGAATCTTCTGGGAAGTGTCAGCACGGTGCCCACCAGGCACTCGGTGGGTGTTTCTCCCCCGAAGCGCGGTCAGGGACCGCATCCCCTTGGACGAGGGAATTTCCGTATGGGAATTTTCTGTAGAGGGTGTGCGACACGCCCGACCGCGTGGGTCGGAGAGAAGCCGCGGAACCCCGTTCCGCAGCCTCCCGGGAGCCAGAGCGTTTCCACACACAGACAGGACTACGGAGTAGCCATGGCGGGACAGAAGATCCGCATCCGGCTCAAGGCCTACGACCACGAGGTCATCGACTCCTCGGCGAAGAAGATCGTCGAGACGGTGACCCGCACTGGTGCGTCGGTCGCGGGCCCGGTGCCGCTGCCCACTGAGAAGAACGTGTACTGCGTCATCAAGTCGCCGCACAAGTACAAGGACTCGCGCGAGCACTTCGAGATGCGCACGCACAAGCGCCTGATCGACATCCTCGACCCGACGCCCAAGACCGTTGACTCGCTGATGCGCCTGGACCTTCCGGCCGGCGTTGACATCGAGATCAAGCTCTGAGAGGCGTCGAGAAGATGGCAAAGCAGATCAAGGGCGTCCTGGGCGAGAAGCTCGGCATGACCCAGGTCTGGGACGAGAACAACCGTGTCGTCCCGGTGACCGTCGTCAAGGCCGGACCCTGCGTCGTGACCCAGGTCCGTACGAACGACATCGACGGCTACGAGTCGGTCCAGATCGCCTTCGGCGAGATCGACCCGCGCAAGGTGAACAAGCCCCTCAAGGGCCACTTCGCCAAGGCCGACGTGACCCCCCGCCGCCACCTGGTGGAGCTCCGCACCTCCGACGCCAGCGAGTACACGCTCGGCCAGGAGATCACTGCCGAGGTGTTCGAGTCCGGCGTCAAGGTTGACGTCACGGGCAACAGCAAGGGCAAGGGCTTCGCCGGTGTCATGAAGCGGCACAACTTCCGGGGCCTCGGCGCCGGTCACGGTGTGCAGCGCAAGCACCGCTCCCCCGGTTCGATCGGTGGCTGCGCCACCCCTGGGCGTGTCTTCAAGGGCATGCGCATGGCCGGTCGCATGGGTAACGAGCGCGTCACCACCCAGAACCTGACCATCCACGCGGTTGACGCGGAGAAGGGTCTGCTCCTCATCAAGGGTGCGGTCCCCGGTCCGAACGGCGGCCTCGTCCTGGTCCGTACCGCGGCCAAGGGGGCTTGAGGTAATGAGCACCATTGACATCCTTTCGCCGGCAGGCGACAAGGCCGGTACCGTCGAGCTCCCCGCGGAGATCTTCGACGCGAAGACCAGCGTTCCGCTGATCCACCAGGTCGTCGTCGCGCAGCTGGCTGCTGCCCGTCAGGGCACGCACAAGACCAAGACCCGTGGCGAAGTCCGTGGTGGTGGCAAGAAGCCTTACCGCCAGAAGGGCACCGGCCGCGCCCGTCAGGGTTCGACCCGCGCTCCGCAGTTCGCCGGCGGTGGCGTCGTCCACGGCCCGCAGCCGCGTGACTACTCGCAGCGGACCCCCAAGAAGATGAAGGCCGCCGCCCTCCGCGGTGCCCTCTCGGACCGTGCGCGTCACTCCCGCATCCACGTCGTCACCGGCGTGGTCGAGGGTTCCGCCTCCACCAAGGCCGCCAAGACGCTGTTCGGCAAGATCTCGGAGCGCAAGAACCTGCTCCTGGTCGCCGAGCGCTCTGACGAGCTGGCGTGGCTGTCCGCCCGCAACCTGCCCCAGGTTCACATCCTGGAGCCGGGCCAGCTGAACACGTACGACGTGATCGTCTCTGACGACGTGGTCTTCACCCAGGCCGCGCTCGAGTCCTTCGTGTCTGGCCCCAAGGCCGATGAGACCGAAGGGAACGAGGCCTGATGTCTGAGGCGACCGTTACCAGCAAGACCTTCACCGACCCGCGCGACCTGCTGATCAAGCCGGTCGTCTCGGAGAAGAGCTACGCGCTGCTGGACGAGAACAAGTACACGTTCATCGTCGCGCCCGGCGCCAACAAGACCCAGATCAAGCAGGCCGTCGAGGCGGTCTTCTCGGTCAAGGTCACCGGGGTCAACACGATCAACCGTCAGGGTAAGCGCAAGCGCACCAAGACCGGTTTCGGCAAGCGCGCCAACACCAAGCGCGCCATCGTGACCCTTGCCGAGGGCAACCGTATCGACATCTTCGGCGGCCAGGCCTCCTAACGGAGGTCTAGTCGTCCGGAATCGGACGAGGACTGAGAAATGGGTATCCGCAAGTACAAGCCGACGACCCCGGGCCGTCGTGGCTCCAGCGTCGCCGACTTTGTCGAGATCACGCGGTCCACGCCGGAGAAGTCGCTGGTCCGCCCCCTGCACAGCAAGGGCGGCCGTAACAACACCGGTCGTGTGACCGTTCGCCACCAGGGTGGCGGACACAAGCGCGCCTACCGCGTGATCGACTTCCGTCGTCACGACAAGGACGGCGTGCCGGCCAAGGTCGCGCACATCGAGTACGACCCCAACCGCACCGCGCGCATCGCGCTGCTGCACTACGCCGACGGCGAGAAGCGCTACATCATCGCGCCGCGCGGTCTGCAGCAGGGTGACCGGATCGAGAACGGCCCCACGGCCGACATCAAGCCGGGCAACAACCTCGCGCTCCGCAACATCCCGGTCGGTACCACGATCCACGCGATCGAGCTCCGCCCCGGTGGCGGCGCCAAGTTCGCGCGTTCCGCCGGTGCCTCCGTGCAGCTGCTCGCGAAGGAGGGCGTGATGGCCCACCTCCGCATGCCGTCCGGTGAGATCCGTCTCGTCGACGCGCGCTGCCGCGCCACGGTCGGCGAGGTCGGCAACGCCGAGCAGTCGAACATCAACTGGGGCAAGGCCGGCCGCATGCGCTGGAAGGGCGTTCGCCCGACCGTCCGCGGTGTCGCGATGAACCCGGTTGACCACCCGCACGGTGGTGGTGAGGGCAAGACCAGCGGTGGTCGCCACCCGGTCTCCCCGTGGGGTCAGAAGGAGGGTCGTACTCGCTCGCCGAAGAAGGCTTCGAGCAAGTACATCGTCCGCCGCCGCAAGACGAACAAGAAGCGCTAGGAGCGGGTTTAGATGCCGCGCAGTCTCAAGAAGGGGCCCTTCGTCGACGACCACCTCGTAAAGAAGGTGGACGCCCAGAACGAAGCCGGCACCAAGAACGTCATCAAGACCTGGTCCCGTCGCTCGATGATCATCCCCAGCATGCTGGGTCACACGATCGCGGTGCACAACGGCAAGACCCACGTCCCGGTGTTCGTCACCGAGTCGATGGTCGGCCACAAGCTCGGCGAGTTCTCGCCGACTCGCACCTTCCGCGGCCACGTCAAGGACGACCGGAAGTCGAAGCGCCGCTAATCGCGGGGTGGTTACGACTATGACTAACACCGAAGGGACAACCATGGAAGCCAGGGCCCAGGCGCGGTACATCCGCGTCACGCCCATGAAGGCCCGCCGAGTGGTGGACCTCATCCGTGGCATGGATGCCACGGAGGCTCAGGCGGTCCTGCGTTTCGCCCCGCAGGCCGCGAGCGTGCCGGTCGGCAAGGTGCTGGACAGCGCCATTGCCAACGCCGCGCACAACTACAACCACCCGGACGCCTCCACGCTGGTCATCAGCGAGGCGTACGTGGACGAGGGCCCGACCCTGAAGCGGTTCCGTCCGCGTGCCCAGGGCCGTGCCTACCGGATCCGCAAGCGGACCAGCCACATCACCGTGGTCGTCAGCAGCAAGGAAGGTTCCCGGTAATGGGCCAGAAGGTAAACCCGCACGGGTTCCGACTCGGCATCACCACGGACTTCAAGTCCCGCTGGTACGCCGACAAGCTGTACAAGGACTACGTCAAGGAAGACGTCGCCATCCGTCGGATGATGACGTCCGGCATGGAGCGCGCCGGCATCTCGAAGGTTGAGATCGAGCGCACCCGTGACCGCGTGCGTGTGGACATCCACACCGCCCGTCCCGGCATCGTCATCGGCCGCCGTGGCGCCGAGGCCGACCGCATCCGCGGTGACCTCGAGAAGCTCACGGGCAAGCAGGTCCAGCTGAACATCCTCGAGGTCAAGAACCCCGAGCTCGACGCTCAGCTCGTTGCCCAGGCCGTTGCCGAGCAGCTCTCCTCCCGCGTCTCCTTCCGTCGTGCCATGCGCAAGAGCATGCAGGGCACCATGAAGGCCGGCGCCAAGGGCATCAAGATCCAGTGTGGCGGCCGTCTCGGCGGCGCCGAGATGTCCCGCTCCGAGTTCTACCGCGAGGGTCGTGTGCCGCTGCACACGCTGCGCGCGAACGTGGACTACGGCTTCTTCGAGGCCAAGACCACCTTCGGCCGTATCGGCGTGAAGGTCTGGATCTACAAGGGCGACGTCAAGAACATCGCCGAGGTTCGCGCCGAGAACGCTGCGGCCCGTGCGGGTAACCGCCCGGCCCGTGGCGCCGGCGCTGGCGACCGTCCCGCCGGCCGTGGTGGCCGTGGTGGCGAGCGCGGCGGCCGTGGTGGCCGCAAGCCGCAGCAGGCTGCTGGTGCCGAGGCCCCCAAGGCCGACGCTCCCGCCGCCGCTCCGGCTGAGAGCACCGGAACGGAGGCCTGACCGACATGCTGATCCCTCGTAGGGTCAAGCACCGCAAGCAGCACCACCCGAAGCGCAGCGGTATGGCCAAGGGCGGTACTGAGGTCTCGTTCGGCGAGTACGGCATCCAGGCGCTCACCCCCGCCTACGTGACGAACCGCCAGATCGAGGCGGCTCGTATCGCGATGACCCGCCACATCAAGCGTGGCGGCAAGGTCTGGATCAACATCTACCCGGACCGCCCGCTGACGAAGAAGCCTGCCGAGACCCGCATGGGTTCCGGTAAGGGTTCCCCGGAGTGGTGGATCGCGAACGTGCACCCGGGCCGGGTCATGTTCGAGCTGTCCTACCCGAACGAAAAGATTGCGCGTGAGGCTCTCACTCGTGCGGCCCACAAGCTGCCGATGAAGTGCCGCATCGTCAAGCGCGAGGCAGGTGAGTCGTGATGGCGACGGGAACCAAGGCGTCCGAGCTCCGCGAGCTCGGCAACGAGGAGCTCGTTGCCAAGCTGCGCGAGGCCAAGGAGGAGCTGTTCAAGCTCCGTTTCCAGGCGGCCACCGGCCAGCTGGAGAACAACGGCCGGCTCAAGTCCGTCCGTAAGGACATCGCTCGCATCTACACCCTGATGCACGAGCGTGAGCTCGGTATCGAGACGGTGGAGAACGCCTGATGAGCGAGAACAACGTGACTGAGAAGACCGAGCGCGGTTTCCGCAAGACCCGTGAGGGTCTGGTCGTCAGCGACAAGATGGACAAGACCGTCGTCGTCGCCGTCGAGGACCGCGTGAAGCACGCGCTGTACGGCAAGGTCATCCGCCGTACGAACAAGCTCAAGGCGCACGACGAGCAGAACGCTGCCGGCGTCGGCGACCGCGTCCTCATCATGGAGACGCGTCCGCTGTCGGCGAGCAAGCGCTGGCGCATCGTCGAGATCCTCGAGAAGGCCAAGTAAGGACTTTCCCGCAAGGGAAATCCAAAAGTTCAGCCTGAGGGGTTTCCCTCAGGTCAGTTCCGCCAGGCTCGGTCGGGGCTTCCCAGTGAAGCCCCGGCCGGGAACCGGCAGACAAACAGGAGATAGACGTGATCCAGCAGGAGTCGCGACTGCGTGTCGCCGACAACACTGGTGCCAAGGAGATCCTTTGCATCCGTGTTCTCGGTGGTTCCGGTCGCCGCTACGCGGGCATCGGTGACGTCATCGTCGCCACCGTCAAGGATGCGATCCCCGGTGGCAACGTGAAGAAGGGTGACGTCGTCAAGGCGGTCATCGTTCGCACCGTCAAGGAGCGCCGCCGCCAGGACGGCTCGTACATCCGCTTCGACGAGAACGCCGCCGTCATTCTGAAGAACGACGGCGACCCTCGCGGCACCCGTATCTTCGGCCCCGTCGGCCGTGAGCTGCGCGAGAAGAAGTTCATGAAGATCATCTCGCTCGCGCCGGAGGTGCTGTAAGCATGAAGATCAAGAAGGGCGACCTGGTCCAGGTCATCACCGGTAAGGACAAGGGCAAGCAGGGCAAGGTCATCGCGGCCTTCCCGACCGAGTCCCGCGTCCTCGTCGAGGGTGTCAACCGGGTCAAGAAGCACACCAAGGCTGGCCAGAACCAGGCCGGCGGCATCGTGATCACCGAGGCCCCGGTCCACGTCAGCAACGTTCAGCTGGTTGTGGAGAAGGACGGCAAGAAGGTCGTCACCCGCGTCGGTTTCCGCTTCGACGACGAGGGCAACAAGATCCGCGTTGCCAAGCGCACGGGTGAGGACATCTGATGGCTACCACTCCGCGTCTCAAGACGAAGTACCGCGAGGACATCGCGGGCAAGCTGCGTGAGGAGTTCTCCTACGAGAACGTCATGCAGATCCCCGGCCTCGTCAAGATCGTCGTGAACATGGGTGTCGGCGACGCCGCCCGTGACTCGAAGCTGATCGACGGTGCCATCCGCGACCTGACGACGATCACCGGTCAGAAGCCGGCCGTCACGAAGGCCCGCAAGTCCATCGCGCAGTTCAAGCTGCGTGAGGGTCAGCCGATCGGCTGCCACGTCACCCTCCGTGGTGACCGCATGTGGGAGTTCCTGGACCGTACGCTGTCGCTCGCGCTGCCGCGTATCCGTGACTTCCGTGGTCTGTCGCCGAAGCAGTTCGACGGCCGTGGCAACTACACCTTCGGTCTCACGGAGCAGGTCATGTTCCACGAGATCGACCAGGACAAGATCGACCGTACCCGGGGTATGGACATCACCGTGGTCACCACGGCGACCAACGACGCTGAGGGCCGCGCGCTCCTTCGTCACCTCGGCTTCCCCTTCAAGGAGGCGTAAGCGAGATGGCGAAGAAGGCTCTCATCGCGAAGGCTGCCCGCAAGCCCAAGTTCGGTGTGCGTGCGTACACCCGCTGCCAGCGCTGCGGTCGCCCCCACTCCGTGTACCGCAAGTTCGGCCTGTGCCGCGTGTGCCTTCGTGAGATGGCTCACCGTGGCGAGCTGCCGGGCGTGACCAAGAGCTCCTGGTAATTCCCTCTCGTCCGTAAGGACTTGGGGAGTTCCAGAGGCTCTCGGTAAGCATCTGGTCGGCGGATGCCCGGCCGCGCATGCCTTAGGCTTGTGTGGTTGGGCGTCCGCCGCCCATAACGACTTACTACGCCGTAGGTCCCCGCACCGCACCCGTCCCGCCTCTGAGCGGGGAGAGGGATGGCGCATACAGGAAACCCCGGCGAGAGAGGCCGAAGGCCACTTCATGACCATGACTGACCCCATCGCAGACATGCTGACCCGTCTGCGTAACGCTAACTCGGCGTACCACGACACCGTCGTGATGCCGCACAGCAAGATCAAGTCGCACATCGCGGAGATCCTCAAGCAGGAGGGTTTCATCACCGGCTGGAAGGTCGAGGACGCCGAGGTCGGCAAGAACCTCGTCCTCGAGCTGAAGTTCGGGCCGAACCGTGAGCGCTCCATCGCGGGCATCAAGCGGATCTCGAAGCCCGGTCTGCGCGTGTACGCGAAGTCCACCAACCTGCCCAAGGTCCTCGGCGGCCTCGGCGTGGCGATCATCTCCACGTCGCACGGTCTCCTGACCGGCCAGCAGGCAGGCAAGAAGGGCGTAGGTGGGGAAGTCCTCGCCTACGTCTGGTAGTCGGGAACGGAGGAAAAGCAATGTCGCGAATCGGCAAGCTCCCCATCCAGGTTCCCGCCGGTGTGGACGTCACCATCGATGGCCGCACGGTTGCGGTGAAGGGCCCCAAGGGTCTGCTCACCCACACCGTCGCCGCGCCGATCGAGATCGTCAAGGGTGAGGACGGCGTTCTCAACGTCACCCGTCCGAACGACGAGCGTCAGAACAAGGCCCTGCACGGCCTGTCCCGCACGCTGGTGGCGAACATGATCACCGGCGTGACCCAGGGATACGCCAAGGCCCTCGAGATCAGCGGTGTCGGTTACCGCGTGGCCGCGAAGGGCTCCGACCTGGAGTTCCAGCTCGGCTACAGCCACCCGATCCTGGTCACGGCGCCCGACGGCATCTCGTTCAAGGTCGAGTCCCCGACCAAGTTCTCGGTCGAGGGCATCGACAAGCAGAAGGTCGGCGAGGTCGCCGCCAACATCCGCAAGCTGCGGAAGCCCGACCCGTACAAGGCCAAGGGTGTCAAGTACGCCGGCGAGGTCATCCGCCGCAAGGTCGGAAAGGCTGGTAAGTAGCCATGGCATACGGTGTGAAGATCGCCAAGGGCGACGCGTACAAGCGCGCTGCCAAGGCTCGCCGCCACATCCGCATCCGCAAGAACGTCTCGGGTACGGCGGAGCGTCCGCGCCTCGTCGTGACGCGTTCGAACCGCAACATCGTTGCTCAGGTCATCGACGACCTCAAGGGTCACACCCTTGCGTCGGCGTCGACCCTGGACGCTTCGATCCGCGGTGGCGAAGGCGACAAGAGCACTCAGGCCCAGGCCGTCGGCGCGCTCGTCGCCGAGCGTGCCAAGGCCGCGGGTGTCGAGACCGTCGTCTTTGACCGCGGTGGCAACCGATACGCCGGGCGCATTGCCGCTCTGGCTGACGCCGCCCGCGAAGCCGGGCTGAAGTTCTAAGCCCCGGTTCCGGGACTCACGGACGTAACAGAGAGAGGTAATCCAATGGCTGGACCCCAGCGCCGCGGCAGCGGTGCCGGTGGCGGCGAGCGGCGGGACCGGAAGGGTCGCGACGGTGGCGCTGCCGCCGAGAAGACCGCTTACGTTGAGCGCGTTGTCGCGATCAACCGTGTCGCCAAGGTTGTCAAGGGTGGTCGTCGCTTCAGCTTCACCGCGCTCGTCGTGGTGGGTGACGGTGACGGCACCGTAGGTGTCGGTTACGGCAAGGCCAAGGAAGTTCCCGCGGCCATCGCCAAGGGCGTCGAGGAAGCCAAGAAGAACTTCTTCAAGGTTCCCCGCATCCAGGGCACCATCCCGCACCCGATCCAGGGCGAGAAGGCGGCCGGCGTTGTCCTGCTGAAGCCTGCTTCCCCCGGTACCGGTGTTATCGCCGGTGGCCCGGTGCGCGCCGTTCTGGAGTGCGCCGGCGTTCACGACATCCTGTCGAAGTCGCTCGGCTCCGACAACGCGATCAACATCGTGCACGCGACCGTGGAGGCCCTCAAGGGTCTGCAGCGTCCCGAGGAGATCGCGGCTCGCCGTGGTCTGCCGCTCGAGGACGTCGCCCCCGCGGCCCTGCTTCGTGCGCGCGCTGGGGCGGGTGTCTAATGGCCCGCCTCAAGATCACGCAGACGAAGTCGTACATCGGCAGCAAGCAGAACCACCGCGACACCCTTCGTTCGCTCGGGCTCAAGCGCCTGAACGACGTGGTCGTCAAGGAGGACCGCCCCGAGTTCCGCGGCATGGTGCACACCGTCCGCCACCTCGTGACGGTTGAGGAGGTTGACTAATGGCTGAGACCAACCCGCTGAAGGCCCACAACCTCCGTCCGGCCCCCGGCGCCAAGACCGCGAAGACCCGTGTGGGTCGCGGTGAGGCGTCGAAGGGTAAGACGGCTGGTCGTGGTACCAAGGGCACGAAGGCCCGCTACCAGGTTCCGCAGCGCTTCGAGGGTGGGCAGATGCCCCTCCACATGCGCCTGCCGAAGCTGAAGGGCTTCAAGAACCCGTTCCGCACCGAGTTCCAGGTGGTCAACCTGGACAAGCTCGGTGCCCTCTACCCCGAGGGTGGAGAGGTCACGGTGGCCGACCTGGTCGCCAAGGGCGCGGTTCGCAAGAACAGCCTCGTCAAGGTCCTGGGCCAGGGCGAGATCTCCGTGGCGCTGACGGTTTCGGTTGACGCCGTCTCCGCCTCCGCCAAGGAGAAGATTGCCGCCGCCGGCGGCACCGTCACCGAGCTCGTCTAAGACGAAACTCTTGTGACAAATAGCTAGAAACCCGACCGGGGATGCCTCACAAAAGGGGCATCCCCGGTTGGTCGTTCCACGGGGGGTGCACTCGCCGGTAAGGTGGCGTGCACCTTTGCTTGTACGTATTCGTCGATCCTTCAGACCGTCACCTCTGACGCAGTAGCGCGGGGGTCGCAGGAGGCACCGTGCTCACCGCGTTCGCCCGGGCGTTCAAGACGCCCGACCTGCGCAAGAAGCTGCTCTTCACACTCGGCATCATCGTGCTGTATCGGCTCGGGTCCCACATCCCGGTACCCGGCGTGAGCTACAAGAACGTCCAGATCTGCGTGGACCAGATGGGGAGCAGCAACAGCCTCTTCGGTCTGGTCAACATGTTCAGTGGCGGTGCGCTGCTGCAGATCACGATCTTCGCGCTCGGCATCATGCCGTACATCACGGCGAGCATCATCCTGCAGCTGCTGACCGTGGTCATCCCGAAGCTGGAGAACCTCAAGAAAGAGGGCCAGTCCGGCACGGCGAAGATCACCCAGTACACGCGCTATCTGACGGTCGCGCTCGCGATCCTGCAGGGCACCGGCCTGGTCGCCACCGCGCGTACCGGCGCCCTGTTCGGCACCTGCCCGGTCGCCCGCGAGATCGTCCCGAACCAGTCGATCTTCACCACCATCGTCATGGTGCTCACCATGACCGCCGGTACCTGTGTCGTCATGTGGCTCGGTGAGCTCATCACCGACCGCGGCATCGGCAACGGCATGTCCATCCTGATGTTCATCTCGATCGCGGCCGGCTTCGTCGGCGCCCTCTGGACCATCAAGCTCCAGGGCAAGATCGCTGATGGCTGGGTGGAGTTCGCGGTCGTCATCCTGGTGGGCCTCGCGATGGTCGCCCTGGTCGTCTTCGTCGAACAGGCGCAGCGCCGGATCCCGGTCCAGTACGCGAAGCGCATGATCGGCCGCCGTGCCTACGGCGGTACGTCCACCTACATCCCGCTCAAGGTGAACCAGGCCGGTGTCATCCCGGTCATCTTCGCCTCGTCGCTGCTGTACATCCCGGCGCTGATCGTGCAGTTCAGCGGCTCGACGGCCGGCTGGGCGACCTGGATCCAGAAGCACTTCGTCAAGGGCGACCACCCGTACTACATCGCCGCCTACTTCCTCCTGATCGTTTTCTTCGCGTTCTTCTACGTGGCGATCTCGTTCAACCCCGAGGAAGTTGCGGACAACATGAAGAAGTATGGTGGGTTCATCCCGGGCATCCGCGCCGGCCGGCCCACCGCCGAGTACCTGAGCTACGTACTCAACCGGATCACTTGGCCGGGGTCGCTGTACCTGGGTCTGATCGCTCTTGTGCCGACAATGGCGTTGGCCGGCTTCGGAGCGAACCAGAACTTCCCGTTCGGCGGGACGAGCATCCTCATCATCGTGGGTGTGGGTCTGGAAACCGTGAAGCAGATCGAGAGCCAGCTCCAGCAGCGCAACTACGAAGGGTTCCTCCGCTGATGCGAATCGTCCTCGTCGGGCCTCCCGGTGCGGGCAAGGGAACGCAGGCCGCGTTCCTTGCCAAGAACCTGTCGATCCCGCACATCTCCACGGGCGACCTCTTCCGCGCCAACATCAGCCAGAACACGGAGCTGGGTCTGCGCGCGAAGGCGTTCATGGACGCCGGTGAGCTCGTCCCGGACGAGATCACCATCGGCATGGCCAAGGACCGGATGGAGCAGCCCGACGCCAAGGGCGGCTTCCTGCTCGACGGCTTCCCGCGCAACGTGGCCCAGGCCGAGGCGCTCGACGCCATGCTCAAGGAAGCGGGCATGAAGCTCGACGCCATCCTCGACCTGGAGGTCGAGGAGGACGAGGTCGTGAAGCGGATCGCCGGCCGGCGCATCTGCCGCAAGGACTCCGCGCACGTCTTCCACGTGATCTACGCGGCGCCGGCGACCGAGGGCGTCTGCGACAAGTGCGGCGGCGAGCTCTACCAGCGCGACGACGACTCCGAGTCGACGGTCCGCAACCGGCTGGAGGTCTACCACACGCAGACCGAGCCGATCATCGACTACTACAAGGCCCAGGGCCTGCTGGTGACCATCTCCGCCCTCGGCGAGGTGCACGAGATCACCAAGCGGGCGATGGACGCCCTGAAGAAGTAGTCACTCAGTTCGTGACCGACAGTACGGCCGCGGTGTCCTTGGGGCATCGCGGCCGTACTGTTGAGATGACCCGTATTCGAAGGTGGAAGGCCCGTTTCAATGGTTCAGCTGAAGACCCCCGAGCAGATCGCGAAGATGCGGGAGGCAGGGCTGGTCGTCGCCGCGATCCACGCGGCGACCCGTGAGGCGGCCGTGCCGGGCTCCACGACGCGCGACCTCGACATGGTGGCCCGGAAGGTGATCGCCGACGCCGGTGCGAAGTCGAACTTCCTCGGGTACGGCGGCTTCCCCGCGACCATCTGCACCTCGGTGAACGAGGTCGTCGTCCACGGCATCCCGGACGACAAGACGGTCCTGAAGGACGGCGACGTCATCTCCATCGACGCCGGCGCGATCGTGGACGGCTGGCACGGGGACGCGGCCTACACGGCCTTCGTGGGCACCGGTCACGCTCCGGAGCTGGTCGAGCTCTCCCGGGTCACCGAGGAGTCGATGTGGGCCGGCATCGCGACCATGAAGCTCGGCAACCGCCTGGTGGACATCTCGAAGGCGATCGAGGGCTACATCAAGCGCCAGCCGCGGCCTTCGACCGGTGAGCACAGCCTCGGCAAGTTCGGGATCATCGAGGACTACGGCGGCCACGGCATCGGCTCCGAGATGCACATGGACCCGCACTTGCTGAACTACGTCTCGCGCAAGCGGGGCAAGGGCATCAAGCTGGTCCCGGGCCTGTGCCTGGCGATCGAGCCGATGGTCTCCCTGGGCACCGCCCAGACGGAGGTCCTCTCGGACGACTGGACGGTCATCACCACGGACGGCACCTGGTCCTCGCACTGGGAGCACTCGGTCGCCCTGACCGAGGCCGGCCCGATCGTCCTGACCAGCCCGGACTGCGGCAAGGCCAAGCTGGCGGAGTACGGCATCACGACGGCCCCGGACCCGCTCGGGTAGTCGTCGCTTAATGATCTAGACTCGTGGGCAAACTTTCCGGATTCGTCTTTCTGGGTGCCCTGACGTAGACTGACTCGTCGGCTCACGTGCATTTCCATGCCCTGCATGGGGCACAGCGCCGATCAAGGTAGCCGATTCGAAAGGCGAAGCGTGGCCAAGAAGCAAGGTGCCATCGAGATCGAGGGCACCGTGATCGAGTCCCTCCCGAACGCCATGTTCAAGGTGGAACTCCAGAACGGTCACAAGGTCCTCGCGCACATCAGCGGCAAGATGCGTATGCACTACATCCGCATCCTCCCCGATGACCGGGTCGTTGTGGAGCTGTCTCCGTACGACCTGACGCGTGGCCGGATCGTCTACCGATACAAGTAGATCTTGTCCTCACTCCTGCCTGGGCATCCGTCCCGGTGCGGGTGGTGGCACTGACCCGGAGAACCTCACCAACATGAAGGTCAAGCCGAGCGTCAAGAAGATCTGCGACAAGTGCAAGGTGATCCGCCGTCACGGCCGGGTCATGGTCATCTGCGACAACCTGCGCCACAAGCAGCGCCAGGGCTGACGCACGCCGACCGACCTGCACTACGCAGTTCTTCGCGCGACGTAAGAAAACGTACATAAGCAGAGCCCGCCCAGCCCTCACGGGCCGGCGGCACCTCCGGCGGGGGCCGGGGACCCGGACGTACCATCGCCCATCCGGGCGGTCGGCGGTCGGGAGCGGTTCTGCTGCAGACCCCCGAACACACAGGAGCCATTGAATGGCACGCGTTTCCGGTGTTGACATCCCGCGCGAAAAGCGTGTGGAGATCGCACTCACCTACGTCTTCGGTATCGGGCGCACCCGGTCCAAGGAGATCCTCGCCTCCACCGGCGTGAACCCGAACACCCGCGTTCGTGACCTGGCCGAAGAGGACCTCGTCAAGATCCGCGAGTACGTGGACGCCAACCTCCGTACCGAGGGTGACCTCCGCCGCGAGATCCAGGGCGACATCCGCCGCAAGATCGAGATCCAGTGCTACCAGGGCATCCGCCACCGTCGTGGCCTGCCCGTGCACGGTCAGCGCACCAGCACGAACGCGCGTACCCGCAAGGGCCCGCGTCGCGCGATCGCCGGTAAGAAGAAGCCGGGCAAGAAGTAGTCCTGTTCAGCGGTCTTGCGCTGTAGGACCGACCACCTCCCGTAGGAGTAAGAGATGCCCCCCAAGGGTCGTCAGGGCGCTGCCAAGAAGGTGCGCCGCAAGGAAAAGAAGAACGTCGCTCACGGGCACGCCCACATCAAGAGCACGTTCAACAACACCATCGTTTCGATCACGGACCCGTCCGGCAACGTGATCTCCTGGGCCTCCGCCGGCCACGTCGGCTTCAAGGGCTCGCGCAAGTCCACCCCCTTCGCCGCGCAGATGGCCGCCGAGTCGGCCGCCCGCCGCGCGCAGGAGCACGGCATGCGCAAGGTCGACGTCTTCGTCAAGGGTCCCGGCTCCGGCCGTGAGACCGCGATCCGCTCCCTCCAGGCCACCGGCCTCGAGGTCGGCTCGATCCAGGACGTCACCCCCACCCCGCACAACGGCTGCCGCCCGCCGAAGCGCCGCCGCGTCTGACGCAGCGACGCCTGTGCGTCTTTGAGTGTCCGGGCGGTACGAAACCCTTCGGGGGGACGTACCGCCCGTACCCTTGCTGTACCTGGCTTTACCCGTAGGGCGTCAAATAGTGGGCGTCCACGACTGAAGGAACACAGACATGCTTATCGCTCAGCGTCCTTCGCTGACCGAAGAGGTCGTCGACGAGTACCGCTCGCGGTTCGTGATCGAGCCGCTGGAGCCGGGCTTCGGCTACACCCTCGGCAACTCCCTGCGCCGTACCCTCCTGTCCTCCATCCCGGGTGCCGCTGTCACCAGCATCCGCGTGGACGGCGTCCTGCACGAGTTCACCACCGTGCCGGGCGTCAAGGAAGACGTCACGGACATCATCCTCAACATCAAGCAGCTGGTCGTCTCCTCGGAGCACGACGAGCCGGTCGTGATGTACCTGCGCAAGCAGGGTCCCGGCCTGGTCACCGCTGCCGACATCGCGCCCCCGGCCGGTGTCGAGGTGCACAACCCGGACCTGGTCCTCGCCACGCTCAACGGCAAGGGCAAGCTGGAGATGGAGCTGACCGTCGAGCGCGGTCGCGGCTACGTCTCCGCCGTCCAGAACAAGCAGCTGGGCCAGGAGATCGGCCGCATCCCGGTCGACTCCATCTACAGCCCGGTCCTCAAGGTCACCTACAAGGTCGAGGCGACCCGAGTCGAGCAGCGCACCGACTTCGACAAGCTGATCGTCGACGTCGAGACCAAGCAGGCCATGCGCCCGCGCGACGCCATGGCGTCCGCCGGCAAGACCCTGGTCGAGCTGTTCGGTCTGGCCCGCGAGCTCAACATCGACGCCGAGGGCATCGACATGGGCCCGTCCCCGACGGACGCCGCCCTGGCCGCCGACCTGGCGCTGCCGATCGAGGAGCTGGAGCTCACCGTTCGGTCGTACAACTGCCTCAAGCGCGAGGGCATCCACTCCGTGGGTGAGCTCGTCGCCCGCTCCGAGGCCGACCTGCTCGACATCCGCAACTTCGGTGCGAAGTCGATCGACGAGGTCAAGGCGAAGCTGGCCGGCATGGGCCTGGCCCTCAAGGACAGCCCGCCCGGATTCGACCCGACCGCCGCCGCCGACGCCTTCGGCGCCGACGACGACGCGGACGCCGGTTTCGTCGAGACCGAGCAGTACTGAGAAAGCTTGCGGGGGGCTCGCGCCCCCCGCACCCACCCTCTCGCGACCGCTTGAGGGAACTGACACCGGTACCTGACACGGCCGGTGCAGATATGAAGGAGTAACAATGCCGCGTCCCGCAAAGGGTGCCCGCCTGGGCGGCTCCGCCGCGCACGAGAAGCACCTCCTCGCGAACCTCGCGAAGGCCCTCTTCGAGCACGGCCGCATCACCACCACCGAGGCCAAGGCCCGCCGCCTGCGTCCCTACGCCGAGCGTCTGGTCACCAAGGCCAAGAAGGGCGACATCCACAACCGTCGCCTGGTGCTGCAGACGATCACGGACAAGAGCATCGTGCACACGCTCTTCACCGAGATCGCCCCGCGCTACGAGAACCGCCCCGGTGGTTACACCCGCATCACCAAGATCGGCAACCGTCGTGGCGACAACGCCCCGATGGCCGTGATCGAGCTGGTCGAGGCCCTGACCGTGGCCCAGCAGGCCACCGGTGAGGCCGAGGCCGCCACCAAGCGCGCCGCGAAGGACGCCGAGGCCGTGGCCGAGGCTCCCGCCGCCGAGGAGACCAAGGAGGCCTGATCCCGTCCCGGGATCGAGCTTGCTTGATCGGCTCTGAACGGGCCCGCCCCTTCCGGGGGGCGGGCCCGTTCTGCATTGCTGTGCTTCTGAGAGGATCTGTCACGTGAGTGACGAGGTGGAGCCCGGGCACGTCCGGGTACGGCTGGACCTGAGCTACGACGGCAAGGACTTCTCCGGCTGGGCGAAGCAGCGCACGCTGCGGACCGTCCAGGGCGAGCTGGAGAGCGCCCTCCAGACCGTGATGCGGCTCAAGGAGCCGGTCGAGCTGACCGTGGCCGGACGCACCGACGCCGGGGTGCACGCGCGCGGGCAGGTCGCCCAGTTCGACCTGGCCGAGGAGGTCTGGGCCGAGCACCACGACAAGCTGCTGCGCCGCCTCGCGGGCCGGCTGCCGCACGACATCCGGGTGTGGAAGGCCGCCGAGGCCCCCGAGGGTTTCAACGCGCGTTTCTCCGCCATCTGGCGCCGCTACGCGTACCGCGTCGGCGACCACCAGGCGGGCGTGGACCCGCTGCGCCGCGGGCACGTGCTGTGGCACCAGTGGCCGCTGGACGTGGACGCCATGAACGAGGCGGCCGCCGCCCTGGTCGGCGAGCACGACTTCGCCGCGTACTGCAAGAAGCGCGAGGGCGCCACCACCATCCGCACGCTCCAGCAGCTCAGCTGGGAGCGCGGGGAGGACGGCGTCATCACGGCGACGGTCCGCGCGGACGCGTTCTGCCACAACATGGTCCGCTCGCTGGTCGGGGCCCTGCTCCACGTCGGCGACGGGCACCGTCCGGTCGAGTGGCCCGGACAGGTGCTGGCGGCCGCCGTACGGGACTCCTCGGTCCACGTGGTCAAGCCGCACGGCCTGACCCTGGAGGAGGTCGGCTACCCGGCGGACGAGCTGCTGGCCGCCCGCAGCAAGGAGGCGCGGAACATGCGCACCCTGCCGGGGGCCGGGGGCTGCGCGGGCTGCTGACCCCAGGCGGGCCGGTCAGGAGGCCGACAGGATCCCGAGGGTCTGCGCGTTGTTGGTGGGGTTGGTCTCGCCCGGCGCGCCGATGGTGACGTGGATGGCGCCGGGACCGGCCGTGGTGACCCGGCCGAGGAAGGGGATCTGCCCCTTGGCGCCGGCGGGCAGGGTCCCGCCGGTGCAGCGGTAGCCGGAGCCGGATGCCGCGCACTGGAACCCGTGGAAGGTGCCGGAGTCCGGCGGGCGGCGCATGGTCATGGTGCCGGTGGCCTGCACCTGGAGGGTGACGTCCTTGGCCTCGGTGGTGCCGTTGTTCGCGTAGTGGATCCAGTAGTTGCGGTTCGTGCCCGGGGGTGGGGCGGCCTCGCCGTCGATGGAGCCGACGGAGACGTCGGCGGGGTTGGATCCGGGTTCCTTGGACGCCTTGGTGCAGATCTGGTTGGACGTGTACTTGTTGACGACCGGGGAGTCGTCCTCCCGGGTCGTGCCCTTCTGCGAGCTCAGGATGGTCTCGATGACCCCGCAGTAGTCGATGCCCGGCAGGATGTGGGCGTTGACGGTGTCCGTGAGCACCCGTCCCTCACCCGGTACCGACGCCCCGTCCCAGGTCACGACGAGGACCTTGCCGCCGTTGTTGCTCTGTGGGGTGAGGATCAGCGAGTGGCGCACCGCCCAGGACGTCTGGTCACGGAAGGCGACGGTGATCTCGGGCGCGTCGAGCTCCAGGCGCAGCAGCGTGGCGGCGATATCCGCCCGGGCGGGCGGGCAGAAGAGCACGAGGGCCAGGCCGCAGGCCATCCCTCCCGTCGCCGCCCCGCGCCGGAGCGGCCGCAGTCGAGCGCGGGAAGTCATGGGAGCCCCCGTTCCTCGAGGATGTGAGGTCGGTCCTCCCATCGTCACGCCGGGGGGTGTCGGTGTCCATCGGCGCCGGAGCCCGGGACCCGGCACAAAGCATTTGGGCGGCGACCGTGCGGGCCGGGAGAATGCCCGGCATGGGACATCTCGAAGCCAGCCACCTGGAGTACTACCTTCCCGACGGGCGGGTCCTGCTCCCCGACGTCTCCTTCCGCGTGGGGGAGGGGTCGGTGGTGAGCCTGGTCGGGGCGAACGGCGCCGGCAAGACCACCCTGCTCAAGCTCATCTCGGGCGAGCTCCAGCCGCACGGCGGCGGGGTCGCCATCAGCGGCGGCCTCGGGGTGATGTCGCAGTTCGTGGGCTCGGTCCGGGACGAGACGACCGTACGGGACCTGCTGGTCTCGGTGGCGCAGCCGCGGATCCGGGAAGCGGCGAAGGCCGTGGACCGCGCCGAGCACCTGATCCTCACGGTCGACGACGAGGCCGCGCAGATGGCGTACGCGCAGGCGCTCAGCGACTGGGCCGACGTCCAGGGCTACGAGGCGGAGACCCTGTGGGACGTGTGCACCACGGCCGCGCTGGACATCCCCTTCGACCGGGCCCAGTACCGCGAGGTGCGGACGCTGTCGGGCGGTGAGCAGAAGCGGCTGGTGCTGGAGGCGCTGCTGCGCGGGCCGGACGAGGTGCTGCTGCTCGACGAGCCGGACAACTACCTCGACGTCCCGGGCAAGCGGTGGCTGGAGGAGCAGCTGAAGGCCACCCGCAAGACGGTGCTGTTCGTGTCGCACGACCGGGAGCTGCTGTCCCGGGCCGCCGAGAAGATCATCAGCCTGGAGCCGAGCCCGACGGGTACGGACGTCTGGGTGCACGGCGCGGGCTTCGACACCTACCACCAGGCCCGCAAGGAGCGCTTCGCCCGCTTCGAGGAGCTCAAGCGCCGCTGGGACGAGGAGCACGCCCGCCTGAAGGCCCTGGTGCTGCGGCTGCGCAACCAGGCCGCGAGCAGCCCGGACATGGCCTCGCGGTACCGGGCGATGCAGACCCGCTTCCAGAAGTTCGAGGAGGCGGGCCCGCCGCCGGAGCCGCCGCGCGAGCAGGAGATCACGATGCGGCTCAAGGGCGGCCGGACGGGCGTGCGCGCGCTGACCGTGGAGAACCTGGAGCTGACGGGGCTGATGAAGCCCTTCTCGCTGGAGGTCTTCTACGGGGAGCGGGTCGCGGTGCTCGGCTCGAACGGGTCCGGCAAGTCGCACTTCCTGCGGCTGCTGGCGGGTGAGGACGTCAAGCACACCGGTGACTGGAAGCTGGGCGCGCGGGTGCTTCCCGGCCATTTCGCGCAGACCCACGCGCACCCGGAGCTGTTCGGGCGCACGCTCGTGGACATCCTGTGGACGGAGGCGGCGAAGCCGCTCGGCCCGGCGATGGCGGTGCTGCGCCGGTACGAGCTGGAGCGCCAGGCGGAGCAGAAGTTCGAGAAGCTCTCGGGCGGCCAGCAGGCGCGCTTCCAGATCCTGCTGCTGGAGCTGGCGGGGACGACGGCGCTGCTGCTGGACGAGCCGACGGACAACCTGGACCTGGAGTCGGCGGAGGCGCTGCAGGACGGCCTGGAGTCGTACGAGGGGACCGTGCTGTGCGTGACGCACGACCGCTGGTTCGCCCGCACCTTTGACCGTTATCTGGTCTTCGGTTCGGACGGGGTCGTGAGGGAAACTCAGGAGCCCGTCTGGGACGAACGCAGGGTCGAGCGCAAGCGCTGAGGGGGAGTGCCGTGGGGCTGCGGCCGAGCATCTGGCTCATGCGGTGGCGGCAGCCGTCCACGGCGGTCCGGGTGACCGCCTGGCTGCTCGGGCCGGCCCCGCGGCCGTGGCGGGTGCTCTCCGCCGGGATCCTGCTGGCCGTCGCCGTCTCCGCGAGCCTCCGGGCGAACTGGGGCTCCGACAACGCCTTCGTGGTCAAGGCCGCGCGGACGCTGCTGGACGGCGGCTCCCCGTACGAGGACAAGCGGTTCCTGTACCTGCCGAGCGCGGTGCTGATGGCGGTGCCCGAGGCGCTGCTGCCGCGGGAGGTACTGCGCTGGCTGCTGCCGGCCGGGATGTCCGGGCTGCTGGGCGCGGGCTGGCTGGCGGCGCTGAAGCTGTTCTCGGTGCCGCTGTGCTCGCGGCTGGCGGTGGCCGGGTTCGCGGTGCTGGCGCTGGCCTACAAGCCGTACGCGAACCTGGTGCTGATCGGGAACTGGACGGCGGTCTCGGCGGCGGCGCTGCCGGTGGCGCTGCTGCTCGCCCACCGGGGGAGGTGGGCGGCGGCGGGCCTGGTGGTGGGGCTGGCGATCGCCTGCAAGCCGATGCTGGTGCCGCTCGGGCTGCTGTTCCTGCTGGCCCGGCGGTGGCGGGGGCTGGCGGTGGCGGTGCTGGTGCCGCTGGGGACGTCCCTGGCGGGGGCGCTGGTGATGCCGAGCCCGTCGCTGTTCTTCACCAAGACGCTGCCGTTCCTGCTCCAGGGGCAGGACGCGTACGCGCTGCCCTGGGACGCCTCGCCGATCGCGGTGCTGCCGCGGCTGGGGGTGCCGCAGCCGGTGGCGGTGGCGGTGGCCTTCGCGGGGGCGGGGGCGGGGCTGTGGGCGGCCCGGACGCGCTGGCGCCGGCCGGACCCGGAGGGTGACGGCGGGGAGCTGAGGCTGGTGGAGACGGCCTGCATGGTGATGCTCGCCGCATTCCTGGTCTCCCGGCCCTCCTTCGACCACTACCTGCTGGTGGTGCTCCCGCTGCTGCTGGCCTCGGGGGTGCGGGAGGGCTCGATGCCCCGCTCGCCCTGGTTCTGGCTGGCCCTGACGCCCCAGATGGCGCTGGTTCCGTGGCCGGAGGAGCTGTCCCGCAAACGGCGTGCGTTCAAGGACTGCGCCACCCTCTGCGGGCTCGCGGTTCTGCTGGTGCGTCGTGCACTGCGCTCCGGTCGGGTTACTCTGGAACCCGTAACAACTGCGGGGTCCCCACCCAGGACCGAACCGGAGTGCGCCGCGACGCCAGTTCCATCGGCATCGCGGACCGCGTTTTGACCCGTATGGGTCCTCTTGGGTATCCTGCTGGTTTGTTATGCGTATTGGCTTTCTCATTCTCACGTGAAAGGGCCTTACGCCGGTCCACCGGACCGATGACCAGCAGTTTTGTTTTCACTCGGGTGCGTCCCCGATGTGAACGAGGGCTGTCGTGATCGTCCGTGGTGACCCTGTCAGGACCCTTCCCGCGGGGCTAGCGCCCTATGGGATGACCCACCACTGAAGAAGCGAAGGCATACGCGTGCGTACGTACAGCCCCAAGCCCGGCGACATCTCGCGCCAGTGGCTCGTCATTGACGCCCAGGGCGTCGTCCTCGGCCGTCTGGCGACCCAGGCCGCTGCCCTCCTGAAGGGCAAGCACAAGCCGACCTACGCCCCCCACATGGACATGGGCGACTTCGTCATCATCATCAACGCCGACAAGGTTCACCTGTCCGGCAACAAGGCCTCCCAGAAGATGGCGTACCGCCACTCCGGTTTCCCGGGCGGTCTGCGCTCCGTGCGCTACGACGACCTCCTGGCGAACAACCCGGAGAAGGCCGTCGAGAAGGCCGTCAAGGGCATGCTCCCCAAGAACACCCTGGGCCGTCAGATGCTCTCGAAGCTGAAGGTCTACTCGGGCGACCAGCACCCCCACGCTGCCCAGCAGCCGGTGCCGTTCGAGATCACCCAGGTCGCGCAGTAGTTCCGGCCACCCCCTAAGACGTAGAGAATTCTGAGGAGCATCGTGGCCGAGACCACCGCCGAGACCCCCATCGACGAGTTCGAGGGCGTCGAGGAGTACACCACCGAGTCGGACGTCGTCGTCGAGGGCGACTACACCTCCGAGTCGCTTGCCGGTCGCTTCGGCGACCCCCAGCCGGCCGCCGGCCTGGGCCGTCGCAAGAACGCCATCGCCCGCGTCCGGATCGTTCCGGGCACCGGCAAGTGGAAGATCAACGGTCGCACCCTTGAGGACTACTTCCCCAACAAGGTGCACCAGCAGGAAGTCAACGAGCCCTTCAAGCTCCTGGAGCTTGACGGCCGCTACGACGTCATCGCCCGCATCTCGGGTGGCGGCGTCTCCGGTCAGGCCGGCGCCCTGCGCCTCGGCGTGGCCCGCGCGCTGAACGAGGCGGACGTGGACAACAACCGCCCGGCGCTGAAGAAGGCCGGCTTCCTTTCCCGCGACGACCGTGCGGTCGAGCGCAAGAAGGCCGGTCTCAAGAAGGCCCGTAAGGCTCCGCAGTACAGCAAGCGTTAATCTGCGCCTGCTGTTCAGCAACGAAACCGCCCCGGCAGCACTCTCTGTGCTGTCGGGGCGGTTCGTTTACCGCCAAAAGCGGCAAACAACTGTCACTAGCGGTCACCAAGCGAAGCTTGAACTCGGGAGGACAACAGTGGGACGACTCTTCGGGACGGACGGTGTACGAGGCGTCGCCAACGCGGATCTGACGGCTGAGCTCGCGCTCGGCCTCTCCGTGGCGGCCGCACATGTACTGGCCGAGGCGGGCACCTTCGAGGGCCACCGGCCCACGGCGGTGGTCGGCCGCGACCCCCGCGCGTCGGGCGAGTTCCTGGAGGCCGCGGTCGTCGCCGGCCTCGCCAGTGCCGGCGTGGACGTCCTGCGCGTCGGTGTGCTGCCCACCCCGGCGGTGGCGTATCTCACCGGTGCGCTGGGTGCCGACCTCGGCGTGATGCTCTCCGCGAGCCACAACGCCATGCCCGACAACGGCATCAAGTTCTTCGCGCGCGGCGGCCACAAGCTCGCCGACGAGCTGGAGGACCGCATCGAGTCCGTGTACGAGGAGCACCGCACGGGCGCGCCCTGGCAGCGCCCCACCGGCTCCGGCGTGGGCCGCGTCTCCGACTACGACGAGGGCTTCGACAAGTACGTCGCCCACCTGATCGGGGTCCTCCCCAACCGCCTCGACGGCCTCAAGGTCGTCCTGGACGAGGCCCACGGCGCGGCCGCGTACGTCTCGCCCGAGGCCTTCACCCGGGCCGGTGCGGAGGTCGTCACGATCGGCGCCGAGCCCGACGGCCTGAACATCAACGACGGCTGCGGCTCCACCCACCTGGAGCTGCTGAAGGCGGCCGTCGTCGAGCACGGCGCCGACTTCGGCATCGCCCACGACGGCGACGCGGACCGCTGCCTGGCGGTGGACGGCACCGGCGCCGAGGTCGACGGCGACCAGATCCTCGCCGTCCTGGCGCTGGCCATGCGCGAGGCCGGGCAGCTGCGCGGCAACACCGTGGTCGGCACCGTCATGTCGAACCTGGGCTTCAAGCTCGCCATGGAGGCCGAGGGCATCCAGGTCGTGCAGACCGGCGTCGGCGACCGGTACGTGCTGGAGGCCATGAAGGAGCACGGCTACGCCCTGGGCGGCGAGCAGTCCGGCCACGTGATCATCCTCGACCACGCGACGACCGGCGACGGCACCCTCACCGGCCTGATGCTGGCGGCGCGCGTCGCGGCCACCGGGCGCACGCTGGCCGAGCTGGCCGGGGTCATGCAGCGGCTGCCGCAGATCCTGATCAACGTCCCGGACGTGGACAAGTCCCGCGTCACCACGTCGGGCGAGCTGGCCGCGGCCGTCGCCGACGCCGAGCGCGAGCTGGGCTCCACCGGCCGGGTGCTGCTGCGCCCGTCCGGCACCGAGCCGCTCGTCCGGGTGATGGTGGAGGCCGCCGACATCGAGCAGGCCCGCACGATCGCCGGACGGCTCGCGGACGCGGTGAAGTCGGCGCTCGGCTAAACGCCGTCGCCCCTGCGTGGCGCACCCGGCCGGCGGACCATCCGCGCCTGCTGGGTGCGCCACAGCAGTTTCCAGCCGACGAGGGTCAGCGAGCCCGAGACGATGATGCCGAGCAGGTTCAGCAGCAGCTGTTCCGCGGAGCCCCACATCTGGCCGAACTCCCCGTAGCTCAGCGCCACGGCCGCGTTCGCGGCGGCCGGGACCGTGGTCACCGAGATCGCCACCCCCACCAGCGCCCCCGACCTCGCCGAGGTCAGCGACAGCATCCCGGCCACGCCGGCGAGGACGGCGACGACGAAGGAGAACGGGTCGGGCTGCCAGATGAAGCTGGTGTTGGGCCGCGGCTTGTCGAGCATTCCCGGGTGGAACAGGTCCAGGGCGCTCATGGCCAGGCTGAACACGGTCGTGGCCACGATCGCCGCGGCGAAGCCGACCAGCAGCGCGATCGTGGAGCGCCACACCGCCTTCGGGAGGCGCTGCACCAGCCCCGTGCAGATCCCGGCGAGGGGTCCGAACTCGGGGCCGACGGCCATCGCGCCGACGATCAGGATCGCGTTGTCCAGCACCACGCCGCAGGCCGCGATCATCGTGGCGAGGATCAGGAACGCGCAGTAGGTGATCGTGAGGGTCGACTCCTCGTGGGTCGCCTCGGAGAGCTGCTCCCAGATCACGGCGTCGGCGCCCTCGCCGGGGGCCTCCTCCTCGGCCGCGTCGGCGCGGCGGGAGAGGGAGAGGTCGATGTTCTCGACCGCGATGGACCCGCTCCGGTCGATGCCGAGGGCGCGCATCTCCTGGAGCAGCTCGTCGGCCGACTCGCGGGCCACGTCGCACAGCACCAGGTCGCCCTCGGGATCGCGGGCGGCGCCCTCCAGCACGACCAGGTGGGTGGTGCCGACGGTCTGCTCGATCTGCCCCACCACCTGTGAGGTGAGGGCCTGCGGGACGATCATCCTCAGATGCAGCATGGCCGCACCCTAGTGCTACAGCTTGCGGAGGCTGAGCTTCTGCACCTTGTGATCGGGCCCCTTGCGCACGACGAGGGTGGCGCGGCCGCGGGTGGGGGCCACGTTCTCCAGCAGGTTGGGCTTGTTGATGGTCCGCCACATCGTCTGCGCGTACTCCAGGGCCTCCTCCTCGGAGACCTGGGTGTACTTGCGGAAGTAGGAGAAGGGGTTCTGGAACGCGGTCTCGCGCAGCTTCCGGAACCGGTTGAGGTACCAGCGCTCGATGTCCTCGGGACGCGCGTCCACGTACACGCTGAAGTCGAAGTAGTCGGCGAGGGCGACGCGGGTACGGCCGTCCGTGCCCGGCAGGGCGGGCTGCAGGACGTTGAGCCCCTCGACGATGAGGATGTCCGGGCGGCGCACGACGAGTTCCTCGCCCGGCACGATGTCGTAGATCAGGTGCGAGTAGACGGGCGCCCTGACCTCGTCCTTGCCCGCCTTGATGTCGGCGACGAAGCGGGTCAGCGCCCGGCGGTCGTAGGACTCCGGGAAGCCCTTGCGGGAGGTCAGGCCGCGGCGCCGGAGCTCCTTCATCGGGTAGAGGAAGCCGTCCGTGGTGACCAGCTCGACGCGGGGGTGCTCGGGCCAGCGGGCCAGGAGGGCCTGGAGCAGGCGGGCCACGGTGGACTTGCCGACGGCGACGGAGCCGGCGACCCCTATGACGAAGGGGGTGCCCTGCTGGGCTCCGTGGCCGTTGCCGGCGTCGCCGAGGAAGGTGTTCAGGGTCCCGCGGAGGTTGCTGGTGGCGCCGACGTACAGGTTCAGGAGGCGGGAGAGCGGCAGGTACACGTCCCGGACCTCGTCGAGGTCGATGACGTCGCCCAGGCCCCGCAGCCGCTCCACTTCCTCGGCGGTCAGGGGCAGCGGGGTTCGCTCACGCAGGGCGCTCCACTCGGCCCGGGTGAGCTCGACGTACGGGGAGACGTCGTGGGCCCGGCGGGGGCCGGGACGCTCCGTTGCGTGGTCCGGCGTACAACGCGTCGGCGAGGTGATCACACCGCCATTGTCGGGGCTGCGGAGCTCCTGTGGGTGGTGGGGTCGGTCACGTGGCGGGTGGCCGCCGGGGGAACGGGGGGTGGCGGGGGCCGGGCGGGGTGGCGGCGGGGTTGTGCACGCGTACGTATCGATCGGAGGCCCGCGCGGTCTCGTGCGCATCACGATTCGGCTGGATGGTCCGAAAACCCGTTCGCGTGATCGATCGCACGCCGTAGATTGTTCGTCGCCGCGGCGCCGACCTGCGTCCAGACGGCGTTCTGTTTTTCCGGGGGAGATTCTTCGTGCGTACCGCGTTCGTCCGTCGTGCCGTCCTGACCGCTTCGGCCGTGTCCCTGAGCCTGCTGGCCACCGCCTGCGGTTCCGACTCCGGTGACTCCGGCAAGAAGGACGACGCCAAGCCGGGCGCGCAGCAGTCCGCCCCCGCGGCGGCCGCGGCGAAGGGGAAGTCGGCCGCCGAGCTGGCTCCGCTGCTGGTGGCCCAGGCCGACCTGCCCGAGCACAAGGTCGAGGCGGACGCGGCCGCGAAGGCCGCGGGCGGGGCGAACGCCAACGCGGACAAGGCCGAGTGCAAGCCGCTGGTCCAGCTCCAGACCCTGGTGCCGCTCGGCAAGCCGGCCGGCACCGCGACGATCGCCGCGACGGAGAAGCCGAAGAAGCCCGCCGAGGGCGCGAGCCTGGACGACAAGCTCGACGCGCTCAAGGGCGGTCTGGCCGTCACCCGCACCTCGGTCGGCCTCGCCTCGTACGACGGCAAGGGTGCCGAGGAGGCCTTCGGTGCGCTGAAGGCGGCGAGCACGGCGTGCGCGGGCGGCTACACGGTCACCCAGGACGCCGAGACCACCAAGATCGACAAGGTTGCCCCGTCCGCCGCGGTCACCGCCGGTGACGAGGCCCTGGCCTACAACACCGTGATGGACCTGAAGGACGGCGACAAGGCCACGATGCAGTTCGTGGTCGTGCGCAAGGGCAGCACCCTGGCCACCTTCTACGCGATGAACCTGACGGGTGCGGCCGCCCAGCCGAAGGCGGTCGTGGAGGCGCAGGTCAAGAAGCTCGGATGAGAGGCGTCCGCGCGCGGCGCGCGGCCGCACTGGGAGCCTCGGTGGTCTCCGGTCTGACGCTGGCCCTGCTGGCCACCGGATGCGGGACCGCCCGGCCGGGCATGGTGGTGGAGATCGTTCCGGTGGAACTGCCCGCCGGGGCGGCCGACCGCGCCCTGACGGGGAAGGGGCAGGAGGCCCCGGCCCGGCTGATCCTGGCGCAGGGGGACCTCGTCGACCACCGGATCAGCACCGAGGGGGCGGACTCCGCCCTGGTGAGCGTGGACCGGCCGGAGTGCCGGGAGCTGGCGTACGCGGCCGGCGGGTTCCTGCCGACGGGCCGGACCGGCTGGGCCAAGGCCTCGGTGGTGGCCGTACCGGTGCCGCTGCCGCAGGACGCCACGGAGCGGCAGAAGCGGGCGGCGGCCCAGGACGCGGCCAGCTCGACCGTGACGGTGGTGACCCTCGGCTCGTACGCGGGGAACGCGGCCGGCGGGCACTTCGCCGGGGTGCGGGCCGCGGGCGAGGCCTGCACGGCCGGCTACTCCGCGACGGCGAACGGCGAGACCGTCAGGGTGACGCGGGTCGTCCCGCACGCCGCGCACGGCGGCGACGAGGCGGTCGGCTACACGGTGGAGGCCGAGTACGACGGCGAGCACTACGCCACCGAGCTCGTGGTGGTCCGCAAGGGCGGCACGCTCGCGAACTTCGTGGCGGGCCGGACCTCCGGCGCGGCGGAGCTCGCGGCCGCGGTGGTCGAGGCGCAGCTGCGCAAGCTGGGCTGAGGGCCGTCGAACGGCGGATTCGAAAACATCGTCAACCCCGCTCCGGTGGATTCGCCGGGGCGGGGTTTTCGTCTTGTTCGGGTACGGGGCAGACGCGCGACCACGGCGTACGCTGCCGCCTATGTGCGGAATTGTGGGTTACGTAGGGGCGCAGTCTGCGCTCGATGTGGTCATCGCCGGACTGAAGCGGCTGGAGTACCGCGGCTACGACTCGGCCGGGGTCGCCGTGCTCGCCGACGGGGTCCTCGCCAACGCCAAGAAGGCCGGGAAACTCGTCAACCTGGAGAAGGAACTGGTCAGCCGGCCGCTGCCGGCCGGCTCCACGGGCCTCGGGCACACCCGGTGGGCGACCCACGGCGGGCCCACCGACGTCAACGCCCACCCCCACCTGGACAACTCGGGCCGGGTGGCGGTCGTGCACAACGGCATCATCGAGAACTTCGCCGAGCTGCGCGCCGAACTCGCCGAGCGCGGGCACCGGCTGGAGTCCGAGACGGACACGGAGGTGGTGGCGCACCTGCTGGCCGAGCGGTTCGAGGCGGCGGGCGGCGCCGGCGGCGGGGGCCTGGCGGAGGCGATGCGGCAGGTGTGCCGGCGGCTGGAGGGTGCGTTCACCCTGGTCGCGGTGCACGCCGATGAACCGGAGGTGGTGGTCGGCGCGCGCCGGAACTCCCCCCTGGTGGTGGGCGTTGGAGAGGACGAGAACTTCCTCGCCTCGGACGTGGCCGCGTTCATCGCCCACACCCGGTCCGCGATCGAGCTGGGGCAGGACCAGGTCGTCGAACTCCGCCGCGACGGGGTCACGGTGACCGGCTTCGACGGTGCGCCCGCGACCGTGCGGGCGTACCACGTGGACTGGGACGCCTCGGCGGCCGAGAAGGGGGGCTACGACTACTTCATGCTCAAGGAGATCGCCGAGCAGCCCAAGGCCGTCGCCGACACGCTGCTGGGCAGGATCGACGCGAGCGGCCTGCTGACCCTGGACGAGGTGCGCATCCCCGCCTCGGTGCTCCGGGAGGTCGACAAGGTCGTGATCGTGGCCTGCGGCACCGCCTACCACGCGGGCATGATCGCGAAGCTGGCCATCGAGCACTGGACCCGCATCCCGTGCGAGACCGAGCTGGCCAGCGAGTTCCGCTACCGCGACCCGATCCTCGACCAGCGGACTCTGGTGATCGCGATCTCGCAGTCCGGCGAGACCATGGACACCCTGATGGCGCTGCGGCACGCGCGCGAGCAGGGCGCCCGGGTGCTGGCCGTCTGCAACACGAACGGCTCGACCATCCCCCGCGAATCGGACGCCGTGCTCTACACGCACGCCGGTCCGGAGGTGGCCGTCGCCTCGACGAAGGCGTTCCTGACGCAGCTGGTCGCCTGCTACCTCGTCGCGCTGTACCTCGGCCAGGTGCGGGGCACGAAGTGGGGAGACGAGATCCGGGCGGTGATCCGGGAGCTGTCGGACATCGCCGCGGCGGTGGACACCGTACTGGAGACCATGGAGCCGGTACGGGCCCTGGCGCGCTCCCTCGCCGACAAGGACACGGTGCTCTTCCTCGGCCGCCACGTCGGCTACCCGGTGGCGCTGGAGGGCGCGCTCAAGCTCAAGGAGCTGGCGTACATGCACGCCGAGGGCTTCGCGGCGGGCGAGCTCAAGCACGGGCCGATCGCGCTGATCGAGAAGGACCTGCCGGTGGTGGTCGTCGTGCCGTCGCCGCGCGGGCGCTCCGTCCTGCACGACAAGATCGTCTCGAACATCCAGGAGATCCGGGCGCGCGGGGCGCGGACCATCGTGATCGCGGAGGAGGGCGACGAGGCCGTGGTCCCGTACGCCGACCACCTGATCCGGATCCCGGCGACCCCGACGCTGCTCCAGCCGCTGGTGGCGACGGTGCCGCTGCAGGTGTTCGCGTGCGAGCTGGCGACCGCGCGCGGCAACGAGGTGGACCAGCCGCGTAACCTCGCGAAGTCGGTGACCGTGGAGTAGCGGAGCAGTTGGGGTTGTTGTCGTGATCGTCGGAGTGGGGATTGACGTTGCCGAGATCGAGCGGTTCGGCGCGGCGCTGGAGCGGACGCCGCAGATGGCCCGGCGCCTCTTCCTCGAATCCGAGCTGACGCTGCCGAGCGGCGAGCGGCGGGGCACCGCCTCGCTCGCCGCCCGGTTCGCGGCCAAGGAAGCCCTGGCCAAGGCCCTGGGTGCGCCCGGTGGGCTGCTGTGGACCGACGCCGAGGTGTACGTCGAGGACACCGGGCAGCCCCGGCTGCGGGTGTCCGGCACGGTCGAGGCCCGGGCGCGGGCGCTCGGGGTGAAGTCCTGGCACATCTCCCTCAGCCACGACGCCGGCGTCGCGTCGGCGGTGGTGATCGCCGAAGGTTAGTCCATGCGTACTGCCTACAGCGTGGAGACCGTACGGGCCGCCGAGCGCGAGCTGATGGCGCGGCTGCCGGAGGGCGCCCTGATGGCCCGGGCGGCGGCCGGACTGGCCGCCGCGTGCGCGGAGTTGCTGGTGCGGCGCCGGGGCCGGGTCTACGGGTCCCGGGTCGTGCTGCTCGCCGGACCCGGGGACAACGGCGGCGACGCGCTGTACGCGGGCGCCCGGCTGGCGCGCCGCGGGGCCGCGGTGACGGCGGTGCCGATGGACCCGGCGCGGATCCACCCCGGCGGGCTGGCCGCGCTGCGGGCCGCCGGGGGACGGGTCGCGGAGTCGGTGCCCGCGCGGGCGGACCTCGTCCTGGACGGGCTCACCGGGATCGGCGGCCGGGGCGGGCTGCGCCCGGCGGCGGCCGCGCTGGCGGAGCGGATCCCGGCGGGGGCCCTGGTGGTCGCCGTGGACCTGCCGAGCGGGGTGGACGCGGACACCGGGGAGGTCGCGGGCCCGGCGGTGTCGGCCGACGTGACGGTCACCTTCGGCGCGTACAAGCCCGGCCTGCTGATCGACCCCGGGGCCTCGCGGGCGGGCGCGCCGCGGCTCGTCCCCATCGGGCTGGAGCTGCCGGCCCGGCCGGAGCTGGAGGCCCTCCAGCACGCCGACGTGGCGGGGCTGCTCCCGGTGCCGGGGGCGTCCAGCGACAAGTACCGGCGGGGCGTCGTCGGGGTCGTCGCCGGTTCGGAGCAGTACCCGGGCGCGGCCGTGCTGGCCGTGGCGGGGGCGCTGCGGGGCGGTGCGGGCGCGGTGCGGTACGTGGGCCCGGCGGCGGAGGCCGTGCTCGCGCGGTACCCGGAGGTGCTGGTCGGGCGGGGGCGGGTGCAGGCCTGGGTGGTCGGCCCCGGGCTGGGGTCGGGGCGGGACGGCGAGGCCGGGCGGGCCCTGGCCGACCTGGACGTGCCGGTGCTGGTCGACGCGGACGGGCTGCGCGGGCTGGACCCGGCGGCGGTGCGCGCCCGCCGCGCGGCGACCCTGCTGACCCCGCACGCGGGGGAGGCGGCGGCGCTGCTGGGGGTGGCGCGGGAGGCGGTGGAGGCGGGTCGGCTGGCCGCGGTGCGGGAGCTGGCGGGGCGGTACGGGGCGGCGGTGCTGCTGAAGGGCTCCACGACGCTGGTCGCCGCCGCCGACGGGGGCGGGGCGGTGCGGGTCAACCCGACGGGGACGCCCTGGCTGGCAACCGCCGGGAGCGGGGACGTGCTGTCCGGGCTGGCGGGGGCGCTGCTGGCCGGAGGGCTGTCGGGGGTCGACGCCGGGTCGGCGGCCGCCTATCTGCACGGGCTCGCGGGGCGGTTCGCCGCCGATGGTGCCCCGGTGGTCGCCCAGGAGGTGGCCGAGGCCCTGCCGGAGGCGTGGCGGTCGGTGCGGGCCTGACCCCGGCCGGGCGGGGCCGCTGCGCGGGCTGCTCCCCGACCCCCTGGGGCTCCGCCCCCGGACCCCCTCGAACGCCGGCGGGGCTGGAGGAGGTGGCGGCCGACCCGGGCGACTCGGGCGACTCGGGCAAGACGGGCGAACCAGGCCCGATCACCGGGCCGTACCGGTTCTGAGAGACTGTGGGCGATGAACGAGACACCGATGCGTGCGTACGCCGAGATCGATCTTGACGCGGTACGGGACAACGTGCGCGCCCTGCGCGCGCGGGCGCCCCGGTCCGAGCTGATGGCCGTCGTCAAGTCGAACGCCTACGGGCACGGTGCCGTCCAGTGCGCCCGCGCAGCCCAGGAGGCCGGTGCCACCTGGCTCGGCACCGCCACCCCCGAGGAGGCGCTCGCCCTGCGCGCCGCCGGCATCGAGGGCCGGGTCATGTGCTGGCTGTGGACCCCCGGCGGGCCCTGGCGGGAGGCCGTCGAGGCCGACGTCGACGTGTCCGTCAGCGGGATGTGGGCCCTGGACGAGGTCCGCGCCGCCGCCCGCGCGGCCGACCGCACCGCCCGCATCCAGCTCAAGGCCGACACCGGCCTCGGCCGCAACGGCTGCCAGCCCGCCGACTGGGCCGAACTGGTCGGCGCGGCCGTCGCCGCGCAGGCCGAGGGCACCGTCCAGGTCACCGGCGTCTGGTCCCACTTCGCCTGCGCCGACGAGCCCGGCCACCCCTCCATCCGGCTCCAGCTGGACGCCTTCCGCGACATGCTGGCCTACGCCGAGAAGGAGGGCGTCGACCCCGAGGTCCGGCACATCGCCAACTCGCCCGCGACGCTCACCCTCCCCGAGACCCACTTCGACCTCGTGCGCACCGGGATCGCCGTCTACGGCGTCTCCCCCTCGCCCGAACTCGGCACCCCCGCCGAACTCGGACTGCGCCCCGCCATGACCCTCAAGGCCTCCCTCGCGCTGGTCAAGACGGTCCCCGCCGGACACGGCGTCAGCTACGGCCACCACTACGTCACCGAGGCCGAGACGCACCTCGCGCTCGTCCCCGCCGGCTATGCCGACGGCGTCCCGCGCAGCGCCTCCGGCCGCGGTCCGGTGCTCGTGGGCGGCAAGGTCCGGCGGGCCGCCGGGCGGATCGCCATGGACCAGTTCGTCGTGGACCTCGGCGCCGACCTGGCCGAAGCGGGCGACGAGGTCGTCCTGTTCGGGGACGCGGAGCGCGGCGAGCCGACCGCCGAGGACTGGGCTCGAGCGGCGGACACCATCGCGTATGAGATCGTCACCCGTATCGGAGGCAGGGTGCCCCGGGTGTACCTCGGCGGCTGACGCGGGCCGAGTGAGGACGGCGACGTCGTGAGCGAGAACTGGCGCAAGGCCGGCTGGGCCGGCGCCGCCATCGGCGTGCTGGCCGCGGGCGCCGCGGCCGGTGTCGCGGTCGAGCGGATCACCGTCGGGCGCGGCATCCGGATGAAGGCGCGCCTCGCCCTCGACGCCGCCGGGGACTTCGGCTCGCTGCGCGGGACCGAGGGCGGCTGCCGCGCCGAGGACGGCACCGAGCTCTACTACGAGGTCGACGAACCGCCCGCGGACGGCAAGAAGCGCCGGCTGCGGCGCAAGAACCCGGCCGAGGGCGCCACCGTCGTCTTCTGCCACGGCTACTGCCTCTCCCAGGACTCCTGGCACTTCCAGCGCGCGGCCCTGCGCGGGGTCGTCCGCTCCGTGTACTGGGACCAGCGCAGCCACGGCCGCAGCGCCCGGGGCCTGGCCCAGGCCGACGGCGAGCTGGTGACCATCGACCAGCTCGGCCGCGACCTGAAGGCCGTCATCGACGCCGCCGCGCCCGAGGGCCCGCTCGTCCTGGTCGGCCACTCCATGGGCGGCATGACCGTCATGGCCCTCGCCGAGCAGTTCCCCGAGCTGGTGCGCGAGCGGGTGCTCGGCGTGCTCCTGGTCGGCACCTCCAGCGGCCGCCTCGACGAGGTGACGTACGGGCTCCCGTCCGTCGGACTGGGCGCGGTGCGCCGCATCCTGCCCGGGGTGCTGAAGGCGCTCGGCTCCCAGGTCGAGCTGGTGGAGAAGGGCCGCCGGGCCACCGCCGACCTCTTCGCCGGGATGATCAAGATGTACTCGTTCGGTTCCCGGGACGTCGATCCCGGGGTGGCGCGCTTCGCCGAGCGGCTGATCGAGGCGACCCCGATCGACGTGGTCGCGGAGTTCTACCCCGCCTTCCAGACCCACGACAAGGGCGCCGCGCTCCAGCGGTTCGCGGACGTCCCGGTCACCGTCGTCGCCGGGGACCGGGACATGATCACCCCGGCCGCGCACAGCGTGACCATCAAGGAGCAGCTCCCGGCCGCCGAGCTGGTGGTGCTGGAGGACACCGGGCACCTGATGATGCTGGAGCGCCCCGACATCGTGACCGGGCTGCTGACCGGCCTGCTGGCGCGCACCGGAGCCGTCCCCGCAGCGGCTAACGTTGGGGGACATGGAAGAAGTACCGCGGGAAGCGCCGCGCAGCCCGGCCGCTGAGGCCCTGGCCGAGGCCGCCGCAGAAACCCTGATCACCGTCGACTCGCCCGCCTCCATGCAGGAGCTGGGCCGCAGGATCGCCGGCCTGCTGCGCCCCGGCGACCTGGTCCTGCTGACCGGCGAACTGGGCGCCGGCAAGACCACCCTGACCCGGGGGCTGGGCGAGGGCCTGGGCGTGCGCGGGGCCGTGACCTCGCCGACCTTCGTGATCGCCCGGGTGCACCCGTCCCTGGGCGACGGTCCGCCGCTGGTGCACGTGGACGCGTACCGCCTCGGCGGCGGGCTCGACGAGATGGAGGACCTGGACCTCGACGTCTCGCTGCCCGAGTCCGTGGTCGTCGTGGAGTGGGGCGACGGCAAGGTGGAGGAGCTCTCCGACGACCGGCTGCACGTGGTGATCGGGCGTGCCGTCGGCCACGAGGAGGTCCTCGACGACGTGCGCGAGGTCGCGCTGCGCGGCGTGGGCGCGCGCTGGTCCGGTCCGGAGCTGGCGGGGCTGGCGGCGCGGTAGCCGGCCGCCGCTGCGGCCGCCTGGACGCCGTTGTTCCGGCCACGCTTCCGACAACGTACCGACAACTCGTCGGGAAGATATTGCGTTGGCGCAGGATCGCGTGATGACATGGTACCGAGCGCTGGTTAGGTGTACCTAAGTACGGCGTCCCGGGGTCTCAGGAGGCAGCCATGTCGGCAGCAGGAGCAGAGCGAGCGCCCGTCGTGTCCATGCGGGCCCTGCTCGCGGCGGGCGCGGCCGCCACGGCGGTGTCCACGCCGCCCGCGCGCACACAGGCCGCACCCGGACCGGGGGCCGGGCCCGAGGCGGACGCGGAACGGGACGCGGAACGAGCCCCGGAACGCGACGCCGAACGGGCCGCCCCGGAGACGGAAGCGGCCTGATACCCACGTTCGGGTGAATCACGCGGTGTGCACGGGCAGCCCCGCGTGAGCCGTTCCCGTACGGGGAACGCCGTGGGGGGAGGCCCGTGGCGGCCCGTGGGGGAGCTGTAGGGGGTGTCGCGGCGGGGGCCGTCAGGCGACGACGACGACCTTCGCGCCGATCGTCGCGAAGGCCCAGGTCGCGTCACCGTCCGCGCGCCCCATGCGGATGCCGCCGGTCTTCTTCGTGGTGTCCGGCGCCGGCATCGAACCGTCCACGCGGGCGCTGAAGCCGATCGCGATCCCGTCCGTGCTGGCGAACCGCACGACGTGCTCGATCGGCACCCCGTCCGTGCCGGTGACCGTGCCCGCCCGCGAGCTGACGGCGTAGCTGCCCGGCACCGGGTGCACCGTGCTCGGCATGACCGTGAAGGTCCGCGGCTCCTTGCCGTCCTCCGTGACCAGCCACACCCGCTTCTGGGACACCGAGTACACGACCCGCGCCCCCGAACCGGAGTCGGCCGGCACCGCCGCGGGCTTCGCCGGGTCCTGCTTCGCGGGGGTCTGCGCCTGGGGCGCGGCCGGGGCCTGCGGGCCCGTCTTGGCGGGGACCGCGGGCGCGGTCGCGGAGGCCTGGTAGCCCAGGAAGCCGATCGCGGCGATCGCCGCGACGGTGAGCCCGGCCACGATTCCCGAGCTGCTGCGTGCCACCTTGCTCCACCTCTCCGCGCCTCGGGCCGTCGAACTCTCGGGCGACCCGCGTGTGTACCCGGTCGAAAGGTAGCAGCCGGGCCCCCGCACCGACCGGCCGCAAGGCCCTGGGGCCCGGGAGTCGTAGGCTGTTCGCGTGCTCTTGCTCGCCGTAGATACCGCCACGCCCGCCGTCACCGTCGCCCTGCACGACGGGGAATCCGTCCTCGCAGAGTCGAACCAGGTCGACGCCCGCCGCCACGGGGAGCTCCTGCTGCCCTCCGTGGACAAGGTCCTCGCCGAAGCCGGGGTGAAGCTCGAATCCGTCACCGGCATCGTCGTGGGCGTCGGCCCCGGCCCCTACACCGGGCTCCGCGTCGGCCTCGTCACCGCCTCCACCTTCGCCGCCGTCCTCGGCGTCCCGGTGCACGGCCTGTGCACCCTCGACGGCCTCGCGTACGCCGCCGGCGCCGCCGGGATCGAAGGCCCCTTCACCGTCGCCACGGACGCCCGGCGCAAGGAGGTCTACTGGGCGCGCTACGAGGACCCGCGCACCCGCGTCGGCGAGCCCGCGGTCGACCGCCCGGCCGACATCGCGGAGCGGGTCGCCGGCCTGCCCGCCGTCGGCCTGGGCGCCGAGCTCTACCCGGACGTCTTCCCGGACGCCCGCGGCCCCGTGCACCAGTCGGCCGCCGCCCTGGCCGCCCTGGCCGCCGAACGGCTCGCGACGGGAGCGGAGTTCCTGCCCCCGACCCCGCTCTACCTGCGCCGCCCCGACGCGCAGGTGCCCAAGAACTACAAGGTGGTCACCCCGCAGTGACGGCCCCGACCGCAGTGCTCCGCGAGATGCGCTGGTGGGACATCGAACCGGTGCTGGAGCTGGAGCACGAGCTGTTCCCGGAGGACGCCTGGTCGGCCGGGATGTTCTGGTCCGAACTCGCCCACGCGCGCGGCCCCGAGGCCTCCCGCCGCTACGTCGTCGCCGAGGAACCGGAGACCGGCCGCCTCGTCGGCTACGCCGGACTGGCCGCCGCCGGCGACCTGGGCGACGTACAGACCATCGCCGCCGCCAGGGACCAGTGGGGCACGGGCCTCGGCGCCCGCCTCCTCACCGACCTGCTGCGCGCCGCGACCGCCTTCGAATGCGCCGAGGTCCTGCTGGAGGTGCGGGTGGACAACACCCGCGCCCAGCGGCTCTACGAGCGGTTCGGCTTCGAGCCGATCGGCTTCCGGCGCGGCTACTACCAGCCCGGCAACGTCGACGCGCTCGTGATGCGCCTGACCGACCCGGCACAGACCCGAAACGAAAACCCTGAGAGCAGTGAGAGCAATGGCTGACGAACCGCTCGTCCTCGGCATCGAGACCTCCTGCGACGAGACCGGCGTCGGCGTCGTCCGCGGCACCACCCTGCTGGCCGACGCGATCGCGTCGAGCGTCGACGAACACGCCCGCTTCGGCGGGGTCGTGCCCGAGGTCGCCTCCCGCGCCCACCTGGAGGCGATGGTCCCCACCATCGAGCGCGCCCTGAAGGAGGCCGGGGTCAGCGCCCGCGACCTCGACGGCATCGCGGTCACGGCCGGCCCGGGGCTCGCGGGAGCGCTGCTGGTGGGCGTCTCGGCCGCGAAGGCGTACGCGTACGCACTCGGCAAGCCGCTCTACGGGGTCAACCACCTCGCCTCCCACATCTGCGTCGACCAGCTGGAGCACGGGCCGCTGCCCGAGCCCACCATGGCGCTGCTGGTCTCCGGCGGGCACTCCTCGCTGCTGCTGGCCCCCGACATCACCAGCGACGTACGGCCGCTCGGCGCGACCATCGACGACGCGGCGGGCGAGGCCTTCGACAAGATCGCCCGCGTGCTCCAGCTCGGCTTCCCCGGCGGCCCGGTCATCGACCGGCTGGCGAAGGAGGGCGACCCGAAGGCGATCAACTTCCCGCGCGGTCTGACGGGGTCGCGCGACCCCGCGTACGACTTCTCCTTCTCCGGCCTGAAGACGGCGGTCGCCCGCTGGATCGAGGCCAAGCGCAACGCGGGCGAGGAGGTGCCGGTGCGCGACGTGGCGGCGTCCTTCCAGGAGGCCGTGGTGGACGTGCTCACGCGCAAGGCGATCCGCGCCTGCAAGGACGAGGGCGTGGACCACCTGATGATCGGCGGCGGCGTCGCGGCGAACTCCCGGCTGCGCTCGCTCGCGCAGGAGCGCTGCGACGACGCGGGGATCATCCTGCGGGTGCCGCGGCCGAAGCTGTGCACCGACAACGGTGCGATGGTGGCGGCGCTGGGCGCGGAGATGGTCAAGCGCAACCGGCCGGCCTCCGACTGGGACCTGTCGGCGGACTCCTCGCTGCCGGTGACGGACCCGCACGTGCCGGGCACGTCGCACGAGCACGGGGACGGGCACGGGCACGGCCACGGCCACGCGCACGACCACGACCACGACCACGTGCACGAGCTCAGCAAGGACAACCTGTACTCGTGAGCACCGTCGCGCTGATGTGGGAGGCCCGGGCGTCCGAGGGCCGGGGCAACGAGCTCATGGAGTGGGCCCGGGCCCAGGTCCTCGCCCGGGAGCCGGTGCGCCGCGAGGTGCTGCGCGCCCCGCAGGACCGGGTGCTCGTGATCACCTGGTGGGAGGTCCCCGAGGGCCTGGCGGCGGAACTGCCCGAGCTGCCCGAGCCGGCCGCGGACCTCATCACCCGGGCGGTGCACCGCTGGCGGTTCGAGTCGGTGGAGGTCACGGGCGCGGGCTGAGGCACTGCTCGCGCGCTGGTCGGGGCGGTGGTCGAGGAGCGCTGCGGCGAAGCTCGAAGGGCCCCGGTTAGGGTCATGCCCATGCCGAGACTGTCCGCTCGTGAGCTACCGCCCCCGCCGCCGCCCGCGCACCTGCGCGAGTGGCTGGACGAGGGCGCCGTACGGGCCGACCGCGCGCGCTTCCTCACCGACCTGAGCCGGCGCAGCCTGGGCCTGGGGCGGCTGCTGTCGCTCTGGGCCGTCGCCGCGGCCTTCGCGCTGGGCTGGACCCTGGCCGGCCTCGCCGTGAAGGCCTTCACCGCGGGCGGCGGGCTCGTCGGAGCCGCCTGCTCCGCGGCGGCCGCCGCCGTGCTGCTGCTCGCCGGGCTCTGCCTCGCGCGGGGCGCCCGGCAGGAGCGGCGGGTACGGCAGCTGCTGTGCGCCTGGGTCCTGGCGGGCCGTGACCCCGAGGCCGACACCCGCCTGCGCGCCCCGGCCCGCAGCGCGGTGTGGCTGACGGCCTCCCTGGCCCTGGGCGGCTTCGGCCTCTGGCTGGCGTTCGCCTCGGCGTCCGGGGCGCGGCCGGGCACGGACACGTACGGGGAGGTCGCGTACTTCACGGGATGCGGCATGATCCTGTGGATCACCGCCCTCCTGGGCCTGGCCAAGGCAGCGGCGTACTACCGCTGGACCCACGGCCCGGCCCGGAGCGCGTCCCCGGGTACCGCTCCCGCGGCGGCGCGGCCGCGCGAACCGGCACTGGCCGGCACATCCAGCCTCGCCGGCGTTTGAGGCGCGGGGGTCTGGGGGCGGAGCCCCCGGGTAGCCCGGGCGCAGCCCGGGGCCGCCCGCGCGACGGCGCGCCGAGCCCCCCCCCCGCTACCCCCGGCCAGGGGAAGGGTGGCCGATCAGCATCGACGGCGCCCCCGCCACCCGCGTCAGGAACACCGTCGCGGAGTTCGGCCCCTGCGGCTTGACCTTCTTGCGGAGCTCCTCCGGCTCGATCGCGGACCCCCGCTTCTTCACCGTCAGGATCCCGACCTCCCGCTCCCGCAGCAGCGCCTTCAGCTTCTTCAGCCCGAACGGCAGCACGTCCGTGATCTCGTACGCCGTCGCGTACGGGGTCTCCCGCAGCTCGTCGGCCGTGATGTACGCGATGGTCGGGTCGATCAGCCGCCCGTCCAGCTCCTCGGCCACCTCCGCGACGAGGTGCGCCCGGATCACCGCCCCGTCGGGCTCGTACAGCCAGTGCCCGACCGGCCCCGCTTCCGGGTCCGGCAGCGGGTCGGCGGTGTGCAGCCCGGCCGGTCCCGGCAGCAGGGTGGCCCGTACCGTGCCGGGGGCGGTGCCGAACCACAGCACGGCCTCCTTCACGTCCCCGTGGTCGGAGATCCACTCGGCCTCCGCCTCCGCCGGGACCGCCTCGTGCGGGATTCCGGGTGCGATCTTGATGGCGGCGAACTTCGCCGCCCGCGCCGCCCCGACCGCCCACGACAGCGGCGGCGAGTACGACTCGGGGTCGAAGATCCGGCCGCGCCCGCCGCGCCGCGCGGGGTCGATGAAGACGGCGTCGTACGCGGACACGTCCACCGCCGTCACGTCCGCCTCCCGGACCTCGATCAGGTCCGCCAGACCCAGTGCCTCGGCGTTGGCCCGCGCGACGGCGGCCGTCAGCGGGTCGAGGTCCACCGCCAGCACCCGGATCCCGCGCCGCGCCAGGGCCAGCGCGTCCCCGCCGATCCCGCAGCACAGGTCCGCGACGCTCCGTACGCCCAGCGCGTCGAGCCGCTCCGCCCGGTACGCGGCCACCGACGCGCGGGTGGCCATCTCCCCGCCGCCGGGCGTGAAGTACATCCGGAAGGCGTCCTCGGCGCCGAACTTCGCCACCGCGCGCTGCCTCAGCCGGGCCTGGCCCAGCGCGGCCGACACCAGCCCGGCGGGGTGCTCGCGGCGCAGCCGGGTGGCCACGGCCAGCTCCTGGGCGGGGTCGTAGTCGCGGAGGGAGTCGAGGAGGGCGCGGCCCTCGGGGGTGAGGAGCGCGGCGAAGTCTTCGGGGGTCACCGGTTCATTGTGGGCCAGCCGGTGGAAGGCGGAGGTCCGGCCGTGGTGTCGTCCGGGGCGCGCTGCCGGGTGGTGGAAAGATCCGCTCCTATGCAGCTTGTACGACAAAAGGGAAATAGTTCGCAGTTTGGTCACCGGTCCGCGCGGCACCCGCGCGGCCGGTACGGGGTGGCCCTGGCCGCACTGCTGGTCGCCGCCCTGGGTACGGGGTGCGGGGCCGCGGAGTCCGAGAAGCCGGCCAAGGCCAAGCCCGGCCAGGGGGCGGAGGCGGGCGGCGCGGCCGGTGCGCTCGCCAACTCCGCCGAGAAGCTCAAGGCCGCCCAGCAGGCCCGGATCGCCGCGGCGAAGAAGTGGCGGCTGGCCAAGACGCCGCTCCTGGCCCCGGCCGCACCGAAGACGAAGCCCGAGATCACCACGCGCGACGGCTTCGAGGTCGAGGACCAGGACGAACTGCCCCCGGTCTTCACCACCGTCCCGACCGAGGACAAGGTCGTCTTCCTGACCGTGGACGACGGGGCCGAGAAGGACCCCGAGTTCATCAGGATGATGAGCGAGCTGAAGATCCCGTACACGGCGTTCCTCAGCGACTACCTCGTGCGCGACAACTACCCGTACTTCAAGGAGATGCAGGCGGCGGGCGTCACCCTGAACAACCACACCCTCAACCACCGCTACATGCCCGGCCTCTCGTACGAGCAGCAGCGCGAGGAGATCTGCGGCCAGCAGGACACCATCCAGAGGCAGTTCGGCAAGCGGCCCTCGCTGTTCCGCCCGCCGTACGGCAACTACAACCAGGACACCCTGAAGGCCGCCAAGTCCTGCGGCATCAAGGCGGTCCCGCTGTGGAACGCCGAGGCGTTCGTGAACCGGATGGACTACCGCGAATGGGACCGCGACCTGCATCCCGGAGACATCATCCTGACGCACTTCCGGGGCCGGGAGGACTGGAAGGGCACGATGCCTGACATGATCCGTCATGTCATGAAGACCGTCACGGACAAGGGATATGCCGTGGCCCGCCTGGAGGACTACTTGTGAGGTACGCGCGCCGGTTGGTAGCCGGGACGCTGACGGCCGGCGCGCTCGCGCTCTCCCTGACGGGATGCGGGAACAGCGTGGACCCCATCGAACGGCTGGGCCGCAAGACCGCGCCCGACAGTGCGTCCCCCTCGTCCTCCCCGTCCGCGCCGGCCCCCGCGAACTCTGCGCAGGCCGGCGCGGCGGGCGACGAGGCGTACCGCAAGTGGGGCCTGAAGGCCCCGCTCCAGTACGCCCCCAAGCCCGCGCAGAAGCCCCAGATCCCCAAGGCCGCCCCGGGCAAGGCGGCCGTGCTGGACCGAATACCCGTCGCGCCGACGGAGAAGACCGTCTTCCTGACCTTCGACGACGGCGCCGAGAAGGACCCCGAGTTCCTGAAGATGGCGGCCGACCTGAAGCTGCCGATCAGCATGTTCCTGACGGACAACGTGGCTTCCTCGGACTACGGCCACTTCGAGAAGCTCCGCGACAACGGCTCCGGCAGCACGGTGAACAACCACACCCTGACGCACCCGAACCTCCGCACCCTGCCCTTCGCGGCGCAGAAGAAGGAGATATGCGGGCAGCAGGACCACCTGGAGAAGCGCTTCGGCAAGCGGCCCCCGCTCTTCCGCCCGCCGTTCGGGAACTACAACGACGACACCCTCAAGGCCGCCGCCGAGTGCGGGGCCCAGACGGTGGTCCTGTGGCGGGCGTCGATGCAGATCAACGACTTCCAGTACGCGGAGGGCAACGCCCTCAAGCCGGGCGACATCATCCTGGCCCACTTCCGCGGCCCGTCGGAGCTCAAGGGCGCGACGGAGACCCAGATGACCACCAGGATGCTCCAGCGCATACAGGACCAGGGCTACCGCATAGGCCGCCTGGAGGACTACCTGTAGGAGGCCCCGCGGCGCGGGCGGCCGAGTACGGGTCTCACGGCGCGGCCCCGCCATCTCCCCCTCGACCCCGCGTGGCCGGGCGGTGGCTGCCCACCCGCCTCCCACGGTGCGGGTGGGTGACCGGGGGCGGTAGCCCCTGGGTCCGCCTCACAGTTGGTTTGGGGGTTTCCCGGCAGTCCATCGTCCTTCCGTGTCGTGCCGGCCTGTCAAGGGCGCTCCCTGCGGTCGCGTCGCTTCGCGATGTCGCTTCGCTCCACCCTTGACAGGCCGACCCGCCCCGGAAAGCCGAAAGACTGCCGGGAAGCCCCCAAAAGAACGGTCACGGGGCAGAAGACGGAGGGACGGGCCCGTCAGGGATGGGCGAGGGGCCGGGGGTCGGCCCGCCGGGCATCCGAGCCCTCAGCAGTCGATGTCCCGGGCCAGGGGCGCGGCCAGGACGCAGCAGATCGCTACGCGCTCCTCCTATCTCAGCGTCAGACGACCGCCTTGGGCTGGTACCTGCACCAAAAGTCGATCAGAGCAGGCCAGGGATCCGACAGGCGCGACAGATCGCTACGCGCTCCTCTCGTCTCGGCGACTGGCGGCCGTCCTGGGCTGGTCACAGCACACAGCAGGCCTGTACGCCGTCTTTTCTCGCCCGTCCCAGCCCCAGACGGCCGTCGGACGCCGAATCGGGAGAAGCGCGTAGCGATCTGACGCGCCCATCCGATCCCCTCGCTGCCCTGGACGTCCTAGGGTGCGGGTATCAGCCCAAGGCGGTGGCCGGGCGCTGAGAAATGAGGAGCGCGTAGCGATCTGTCGCGCGTGTCGGCTCCCTGGCCTGCTCTGATCGACTTTTCGTGCAGGTAGAGCCGCACCCCTTGCCCTGGAACGGAGATATGGGGCCCGGATGCCCGGTAGGCCGACCCTCGCCCCCTCCTGCATCGCTGACGCGGCCGTCCCTGTGTCCTTTGCCCGGTGACCGTTTCTTTGGGGGTTTCCCGGCAGTCTTTCGGCTTTCCGGTTCGTGCCGGTCGGTCAAGGGTGGCCGAAGGCCATCGCGTAGCGACGCGACGAAGGAGCGCCCTTGAGGGACCGGTGCGAACCGGAAGGACGATGGACTGACGGGAAGCCCCCAACCCTCCCTGAGACCGCCCGAGGGGATCCCGCTCCCCGGCCACCGGCCCGCACCTGGGAGGCGGGTGGGCAGGCGCCGCCCGGCGGCCGGGGGTCGAGGGGGAGATAGCGGGCTCGTGCCCCCGTGCCCCCGCCCCGTCACCGCCCCAGCGGCGTTTCGTGTTCCATGCGGGTCAGCTTCTGCGGGTTGCGGACGGAGTAGAGGCCGGTGACGAGGCCGTCGTCGATGCGCATCGCCACGACCATCTCCACCTCGCCGTCGATCCGCATGAGGAGCGCCGGGTGGCCGTTGACCCGGGTCGGCTCCGCGGTCATCAGCGGACCGAAGGCGGCGACGCCGGCGGCCAGCAGGCGGGCCACCTTGTCGGCGCCCACGACGGGCCGCGGCATGGCCTGCTTGATGCCGCCGCCGTCGCTCAGGGCGACGACGTCCGGTGCGAGGAGGTCGAGGAGGCCCTGGAGGTCGCCCGTCTCCAGCGCCCGCCGGAAGGCCCCGAGGGCGGCCCGGGTCTCGGCCGCGGTGACGGCGCCGCGCGGCCGGCGCGCGGCCACGTGCGAGCGCGCCCGGTGCGCGATCTGGCGGACCGCCGCCGGGCTCTTCTCCACCGCCTCCGCGATCTCCTCGTACCCCAGGCCGAACACCTCGCGCAGCACGAACACCGCCCGCTCGGTCGGCGCCAGCGTCTCCAGGACCAGCATCATCGCCATCGAGACGCTGTCGGCCAGCTCGACGTCCTCGGCCACGTCCGGCGTGGTGAGCAGCGGTTCCGGCAGCCAGGGGCCCACGTAGTCCTCCTTGCGCCGGCTCAGCGTGCGCAGCCGGCCGAGCGCCTGGCGGGTCGCGATCCGGACCAGGTACGCGCGCGGTTCCCGCACCGTTTCGAGGGCGACACCCGCCCAGCGCAGCCAGGTCTCCTGGAGGACGTCCTCCGCGTCCGCGGCCGAGCCGAGCATCTCGTAGGCGACGGTGAACAACAGCCTGCGGTGTCTGACGAACGCCTCGGTGGCAGGGTCGGGAAGGCCGTCCTCGCTCATGCTCGTTCTCCTCTTCCGTGGTGCGTGACCGTTCGCGCATACGACGCCGGAGCCCGGTGTTCTGTGACAGCCGCTGCACGCCCCGCCCTGTGACGCGCGACACGTCGGGTTCCCTGTCACAGGAGCCGTCCGGCCGGCATCCCATGTCCGACCAGTCGCGTTGACGAGGAGGACGACATGAAGGTCGTGGTGGTGGGCGCCGGTTACGCGGGGACGCTCGCGGCGAACCGGATCGCCAGGAAGGTGCGGACCGCGGAGATCACGGTGGTCAATCCGCGCCCCGACTTCGTGGAGCGCGTACGGCTCCACCAGCAGGTGGCCGGGACCGGCTCCGTGGCGACGCCCCTCGCGTCGATGCTGCGCCCCGGGATCGCCACCCGGGTCGCCACCGTCGAGAAGGTGGGCGACGGCCGCGTCACCCTCGCGGGCGGGGAGTCCCTCGACTTCGACCACGCGTTCCTGGCCGTCGGCAGCACGGTCCGGGCCATGGCCGGAACGGTCCCGGTCGGCACCTGGGAAGGCGCGCAGGAAGCCCGCGCGGCGCTCGCCGCCCTGCCCGCGGGCGGCACGGTCACGGTCATCGGGGGCGGCGCGACCGGCATCGAGACGGCGGCCGAGGTCGCCGAGGCCCGGCCGGACCTGCGGGTACGGATCATCGGGCCGTCGGTCGCCGACGGCTTCTCCGACCGGGCGCGTACGAAGGTCCGTACCGGCTTGGAGCGGCTGGGGGTCGAGCTGGTGGACGACGCGGTCACGGAACTCGTCGACGGATCCGTGCACCTGAGGTCCGGCCGGGCGGCCGCCTCCGACCTGACCCTGTGGGCGATCGTGTCCGACGTGCCCGACCTCGCCGCGCGCAGCGGCCTCACGGTCGACGCCCGCGGGCGGGCGCTCGTGGACGACTGCCTGCGCAGCGTCGACGACGGACGGATCTTCGTCGTGGGCGACTGCGCGGCGGTGCCCGGCGCCCGCTTCGCCTGCGCCCTCGCGGGGCCGCAGGCCGTCCACGCGGCCGACACCCTGGTCCGCCTGATCGGCGGCCGCGAGCCCGAACCGTACGCCCCGCGCTACGTGGCCCGGGCCGTCACGCTCGGCCGCAAGGGCGCGGTGGCCCAGTTCACCCGCCCCGACGACACCCTCCGCCGCACCTCCCTCACCGGACGCACCGCCGTGGTGGTCAAGGAACTGGCCTCCCGCGGCGGCAAGTACGGAGCCCGCACGGGAACCGGGGGGTGAGCGGGCGGGGGAGCGGCAACCGTCAGCCTGACGGCAGGACCGATCCGTCCGTCAGCTCTTGCGGGCGCCGCGGACCGCGCGGTTGCGCCACTCGCAGTACACGGCCGCCGGGTCGGTCCAGTACCTCCACGGGAGCGCGCCCACGTAGCCGTCGACGAGGCGGAACTGGGCGAGCGCGAGGTCGTACCGCTTCTGGCGGGTCAGGAAGTAGGCCAGCAGGTGCCGCACCTCGGCGGTGTTCGGGTGGCCCGGCGGGGCCGCGGCGACGTCGGCCAGGGCGGCGTCCACCAGGGAGACCAGGTGGGCCGACCGGTAGTCGCCGGCCCGGTCCTTGTCGCCGCGGTGCTCGTACCAGGCCATCAGGGGCAGGGCGGTGAGCAGGCTCCCGGCCGGAGCGGCGGCCGCGGCTTCCCGGGCGAAGGACGTGGCGCGCTCTTCCGAGCCGCGCCACTTCGCGCACCAGTACTGGAGCGCGGCGCAGTGCGCGACGTAGTGGTGCGGGTCGCGGTCGGTGATCTGCTTCCAGATCGTGTCCATCGCCGTGCCGGGGTAGCCGAGGCCCAGGGCCGCCCATATCTCGTTGACGTAGGGGCTCGGGTCGTCCGGGTTCAGCTCGGCCGCGCGGGCGTTCTCCTCCGGGACCCGGACGAGGGTGGAGTGGAACCCGGCGAACTGCTCGTCGCTGGTGTCCTTGGCCCAGCCGCCGCCGCGGTGGTGCCAGGCCAGACTGACCGTCGCCTTCGCCCGCACCAGTGCGACGTCCGGGTCGTCCTCTCCGGCGGAGGCCTCCCAGACGCGCAGCCAGCTGCCGGGAAGGGCGGCCTGGTGGGAGCCCAGGGCACTGGCGTAGGTGGCGCGCCGCGCCCAGTCGCGGCGTTCCCTGGTCTCGGCCAGCAGGCGCGCCGCGGGCTCCCACTGCCCCCGGGAGGCCGCGGCGGTCGCCGCGTCGAGTGCGGGATCCGGCGCCGCCCGCCGGGTGTTCTGCCGGGACTGCGGGAGCAACCCCAGCTTGGCGGCCGCACGGGCCGGACCCCGGCCCGGAGCATCGCCGGTGGTGCGCCGGTAGAACCCGACCGACAGTGCGACGACGAGCGCGATGACGATGAAGCGTGCGACTTCCAAGGAGTGAGCCCCCGAACGGCGGAAATGATCAAAACGGCTGGAGTATCGCCGGACGGCCCGCCCCGCCGCAATCACGTTTCCGCTGGTGGGCTAGTGGCCGTGGGGGCTGAGCATGTTCACGAAGCGGATCTCCAGATCGGTGGCCAGGTAGTCCATCCGGCGCTCCCAGAAGTCCCGCAGGTGCGGGAGGGCCAGATGGGCGTCCAGGTCGGCCTGGCTGCGCCACGCCTCGTAGAACACGAAGACGCCGGGCTCCTCGGGGTCCTCGTGGAAGTGGTACTCCAGGCAGCCCGGCTCCTGTCGGGTGGGCTCGACGAAGGAGAGCAGGAGCTCCATGAGCTCCTGGGCGCGTTCGGGCTTGGGGCGGGCGACGCCCATGAGCGTGACGAGCTGGTCCATCGAGGTTCCCTCCACAGATAGGTACGACTGGCTTCGTACCTCTCGGACGCTAGCAGTCGCCAGAGGTAAGATCCAGTTCATACCTGTGGGAGGGAGGGCGTCATGCCCGACGACGAGGGGCATCCGGCCGTCGAGGAGATCGAGCTCGGCAGAGTGCTGTCCGCCCTCGCCGACCCCCTGCGCCGCCGCGTGGTGCGCGAGCTTGCCGCCGCCCCCGAAGGCACGGCGCGCACGTGCGCCTCCTTCTCCCTGCCGGTGTCGAAGGCGACGGTCACCCACCACTTCCGCACCCTGCGGGAGGCCGGCCTGATCCGCCAGGTCGACCGGGGCAACAGCCGGATGGCAGGTCTGCGTCGAGCCGACATCGAGACCCGCTTCCCCGGACTCCTCGCCATCCTGACGTCCGAGCCGATCGGCGATGACCAGGCCGCGGTCTGACGCGCCCCTGCGCTTCCGCGCTGCTCTGATCGCCCCAGGGGGTCGAGGGGGAGATGGCGGGCCCCCGCCGCGAGCCGCCCCCCCCTCAGCGCACCCCCGCCCCCGCCACCACCACCGGGGTGATCGTCGTTTCGGCCGGGCCCAGGGCGTCCGCTTCGCGTTGGCGTTCCGCGCTGTCGCTGATCCGCAGCAGCAGGGCGATCATGATCCAGTTGGCCAGCAGTGACGAGCCGCCCTTCGCCAGGAAGGGCAGGGCCTTGCCGGTCAGGGGGATCAGGCCCGTCACGCCGCCGGCGACCACGAAGACCTGGAGCGCCAGTGCCGCCGCCAGGCCCACCGCCAGGAGCTTGCCGAACGGGTCCCGCGCGGCCAGCGCCATGCGCAGGCCTCGCTGGACGAGCAGGGCGTAGATGATCAGTACGGCCATGACCCCGGCCAGGCCGAGTTCCTCGCCCACCGTCGTCAGGATGAAGTCGCTGCGCCCCGCGAACTTGATCAGTTCCGGGTGCCCCATCCCCAGGCCGGTGCCCGAGACGCCGCCGGTGCCGAAGCTGAACAGCGCCTGGGCCGACTGCTCCGAGTTCAGGCCCTGCGGAGGGTTCGGGGAGTAGATCGCCAGGGGGTTCAGCCAGGCGGCGACGCGCGCCTTGACGTGGGGCTCCGTCGAGCCCACGACGAAGGCGCCGACGGCCGCCATGAGCAGGCCGCACACGATCCAGCTGGTCCGCTCCGTGGCCACGTACAGCATCACCACGAAGACGCCGAAGAAGATCAGCGACGTACCGAGGTCGCGCTCGAAGACGAGCACGAGCAGCGAGATGATCCAGACCGTGATGATCGGCCCGAGCTGCCGCATCGGCGGCAGCCGCATGCCCAGGAACTTCCGGCCCGTCAGGGCCAGGGAGTCGCGGTGGATGACCAGGTACCCCGCGAAGAAGACCGCGATCATGATCTTCACGAACTCGCCGGGCTGGAGCGAGAAGCCGAAGAGGATGATCCAGCGCTTGGCGCCGTACGTGTCCGCGCCGAAGAACGCCGGTGCGATCAGCAGCACCAGCGCGACGGCCATCGTGATGTAGATGAAGCGCTGGAGCAGCCGGTGGTCGCGCAGCAGCGCCACCACCAGGATGCAGGCGGCGACCCCGACCACCGTCCACATCAGCTGGTCGGGCGCGTTCGCCGCGGAGTCGTACCGCTCGATGTAGCCCTGGTCGAGCCGGTGGATGAGCACCAGCCCGAGCCCGGTCAGGAGCATCGCGAGCGGGAAGATCAGCGGGTCCGCGTACGCCGCGAACCGGCGGATGCCCAGGTGCCCCACCAGCGACAGCAGCGTCAGGCTGATGACGAAGCTGGCGAGGTGCTGCGGCAGCTCGCCGTTCATGGCCAGTCCGGCGCTGACGTGCCCGAACACCGCGATGCCGATGACCAGGAGCAGCAGCAGGGCTTCGGTGCGGCGGCGGGCGCCCGCCACCGTCAGGGGCCTCAGTCCACGCACGGGATACCGCCGCCGTCGATGGCGCCCTTCTCGGGCTGCGGCGGGGGCGGGGCGGATGACGGGGGCGAGGACGGGGAAGAGGGGGAAGAGGACGGCGCGGCGTCCGGCGCACCCGGGGTCGTCGCAGGGGTGGACCGGGGCCCGATCTGCTCGGCAATGAGGCGCTTTATCTTCATATCATCTACGACGTTGATGTCCTCCCCATGGTTCCTTCCGAAGGACTCGACGGGGAGTGTCGTGAACCGCACTTTGCTCCCGGACAGGTTCTTCGCCTGCTTCACGAAGGACAGCAGGTCCCATCCCGCGTCCGTCACGACGTCCTCCTTCGCCGTGTCGATGAGCTTGAGCAGCTTCACCGGGTCCGTGAAGGTCCCGGCCGAGTTCAGCTTCTGCGTCGCGCCCGCGAGGAAGGCCTGCTGCCGCTTCGTCCGGTCCAGGTCGCCCATCTCCAGCCCGTGCCGCTGCCGTACGAAGGCCAGGGACTGCCGCCCGTTCAGGGTCTGCCGGCCCGCCGGGAAGTCGGCGCCCGAGTACGAGTCCTTCACCGGCTTGTTCAGGCAGACCGGTACGCCGCCCAGCGCGTCCGCGAGGTGGTAGAAGCCGGCCAGGTTCAGCTCGGCGAAGTGGTCGACCGGAACCCCCAGGAAGTCCCGCACCGTCTCGATCTGCGCCCGGCGCCCCGCCTCGCGCCCCTCCTGCTCCAGCCGGCGCCGGTCCTTCACGCCGTCCCGGGACAGCTGTTCCTCCTTGGCGGCCTTCGCCAGCCCGTACGCCTTCTTGATCTTGTCCTTGCGGCCCGCACCCTGCCCGCCGGCCATCTGCACGAAGTCGTCGCGCGGTATCGAGAAGGCCTTCGCCTCGCTGCCGTCGCCCGGTACGTGCAGCAGGATCAGGGTGTTCGCGTTGTAGCCGCCGATGTCCGAGCTCCCCGCGTGGAGCTGGTCGAGGACCGCCTCGGGCAGCGGGTCGCCGTTCTGGTCGCGCCGGCTGTCCAGGCCCATGAGCAGGATGTTCACATCGCCGTTCGCCGACTTCGCGGCGCCGTCCAGGGCCTTGGAGCTGGCGATCCCGGACGCGAGGTCGTGGTACACGTACCAGGCGCCGCCGCCCGCCATCACCGTCAGCGCGCACCCCGTGATCAGCAGCGTGCGCGCGAGCCGTCGGCGCCGTGAGAGCCTGCGGTGGCCGGTCTTCCTCCGTTGAGCGCTCATACCGCCCGATCCTGGCGCAGCGGCGCTGAAGGAATCCTGAGGAGGCGGCGCCCTCAGCGGTGCGGGCCCTCCGTCGGGAGGTGCAGCTCCAGCAGCGCGCCCCCGCCCGGCGCGGCCAGGGCGCGTACGTCGCCCCCGTGCGCCCGCGCGATCTCCCGGGCGATGGCCAGGCCCAGCCCGGTGCCGCCGCTGGCCCGGCCCCGGTCCGCGTCGAGGCGTACGAACCGCTCGAAGACCCGGTCGCGGTCCGCCTCCGGGATCCCCGGGCCGTCGTCGGCCACTTCCAGCACCGCCCGCCCGTCCCGCGCGGCCGCCCGCACCACCACCTCGGCGTCCGCGTACCGCAGGGCGTTGTCCACCAGGTTGGCCAGGGCCCGTTCCAGCCGCGCCGGATCCCCGTACGCCGGCACCGGCGCGGGCGCCTCCAGCCGCAGCGCGACCCGGGGCGCGGGCCGCCGGGCCGCGTCCTCGGCGGCCAGCAGCGCGAGGTCCACCGGCTCGGGGCGGGGCGCGGGTCCGCCGTCGAGGCGGGCCAGGAGCAGCAGGTCGGCGGCGATCCGCTGGAGCCGCTCGGTGTCGGCCAGCGCGGCGGCGACCGACGCCCGGTCGGGGCGCGGCATGGCGAGGGCCACCTCCAGCCGGGAGCGCACGGCGGCGAGCGGGTTGCGCAGCTCGTGCGAGGCGTCGGCGGTGAACTGGCGCTGCCGGGCGTCGGAGCGCTCCAGCCGGTCGAGGGTGTCGTTGACGGTCCGGGCCAGCTGGGCGATCTCGTCGCCGCCGCCGGGGTCGGGCACGCGCCGGTCCAGCTCGCTCGCGGTGACGGCGGCCAGCCCGGTGCGGATCGCGGTGACCGGGCGCAGTGCGCGGCCGGTGGCCCACCAGGCGAGGGCCGCGGCGAAGGCGGTCAGCGGGGGAGCGCCGGCGAGGAAGCCGACGGCGATGGCGCGGGTGGCGTCGTCGACGTCGCCGAGCACGGTCATCGCGTACACGGTGTGTGGGTCGTGCGCGCCCGGCGGTCCGGGGGCCTCGACCGCGACGACCAGGTGCCGCTGCGCGCCGGGTCGGGCGGGCGGCAGTACGGCCGAGCGGGAGTCCTGGCCGGGGCCGGGGCGCAGTCCGGCGGGGGGCGGGGGGTCCTTGGGGGTTCCGGCGGCGGTGCTGGCGACGTCGTGGCCGCGGGCGTCCCGTACGAGGACCAGGTCGACGCCGCCTTCGGGCGCGGGCAGCCGGCCGCCGGGCGGGAGGGTCCGGGTGTCGAGCTGGGCGGCGACCTTGCGGGCGGCGAGCTCGGTGCGGCCGGTGGTGTTGTCGAGGAGGTTGGTGCGCATGAGGCTGTAGAGCCACAGCCCGCCGGTGGCGAGGACCGCGGCCATCGCGAGGGCGGCGGCGAGGGCGGTCCGCGCGCGCAGGTTCCCGACGAGCGGGCCGGTCCTGCGGGGTCCGGTGCCGCCTGCGCCGCTGCCGCTCGCGCCCCCCGCGCCGCTGCCGCCCGCGCCCCTACCCACCGTCGGGCGCCATGCGGTAGCCGGTCCCGTGGACGGTGAGGATGGAGCGGCGGCCGAAGGGGGCGTCGATCTTCCTGCGCAGGGAGGAGACGTAGACCTCGACGATGTTCGGGTCGATGCCGTGCGGGGCGTCCCAGACCTCGTCGAGGACGTCCTGCTTGGGGACGGCCCGGCCGGGGCGCCGCATCAGGCAGGCGAGCACGCCGATCTCCCGGGCGGTGAGCTCGATGTCGCGGCTCCCGCGGCGGCAGCGCCGGTCCAGCGGGTCGAGGAAGAGGTCCCCGGCCCGGAGCACGGCGGGTTCGGGGGCGGCGGCGCGGCGGGCGAGGGCGCGCAGCCGGGCGGCGAGCACCAGGAAGGAGAAGGGCTTGGTGAGGTAGTCGTCGGCGCCGGCGTCCAGCCCCTCGGCCTCGTCCTGCTCGCCGTCCCGTGCGGTCAGCATCAGGACGGGGGTGGGGTCGCCGTGGGCCCGCATCCGCGCGCAGATCTCGGCGCCGCCGGGGCCGGGGAGCATCAGGTCGAGCAGGACGGCGTCGTACGGTCCGCCGGTGAGGGCCAGTTCGAGGCCGCGGTGGCCGTCGTGGGCGACCTCGACGCGGTGGCCCTCGGCGGACAGGCCCTGGCGGAGGGATTCGGCCAGGTTCTCTTCGTCTTCGACCACGAGGATGCGCACACCCCAAGCCTCACATACCGGGCAGCGGCTCTTCCGGGCCCCGGTGTCCGGCGAGGTGCTCCCGGCGGGGTCGGGGTTCAGCCGAACGGGGGGTTCGGCGGCCGGAATACGTGGAAGCGGTGGACCGTGTTGGCACTCCGCTTGACCGAGTGCTAATCGCCGGAATAGTGTCGCACCTGGCACTCGCCCCCGGTGAGTGCCAACACAGCGACAGGCAGGTCCGGCACCCGCGACGACGGATCGACCTGGTCGCCACCTCAGACAGTTAACCCCGGATCTCCGAAGGGGGAGGTCGGATCGTGACGACCACCAGCTCCAAGGTTGCCATCAAGCCGCTTGAGGACCGCATCGTGGTCCAGCCGCTCGACGCCGAGCAGACCACGGCCTCCGGCCTGGTCATCCCGGACACCGCGAAGGAGAAGCCCCAGGAGGGCGTCGTCCTCGCGGTCGGCCCGGGCCGCTTCGAGGACGGCCAGCGTCTCCCGCTGGACGTCAGCGTCGGCGACATCGTGCTGTACAGCAAGTACGGCGGCACCGAAGTGAAGTACAGCGGCGAGGAGTACCTCGTCCTCTCGGCCCGCGACGTGCTCGCGATCGTCGAGAAGTAATTCGCTTCAAGAAGTTTGCTTGAGCTGCGCCCCTGGTCACCCCGCTGATTGCCGGGCGGCGAGGGGCGCGGTTCGTTAAACCTAGTTTTCGAGAGGGCTGAACCGCTCCCATGGCGAAGATCCTGAAGTTCGACGAGGACGCCCGTCGCGCCCTCGAGCGCGGCGTCAACAAGCTTGCCGACACGGTCAAGGTGACGATCGGCCCCAAGGGCCGCAACGTCGTCATCGACAAGAAGTTCGGCGCCCCCACCATCACCAACGACGGTGTCACCATCGCTCGCGAGGTCGAGCTGGACGACCCGTACGAGAACCTGGGCGCGCAGCTCGTGAAGGAGGTGGCGACCAAGACCAACGACATCGCGGGTGACGGCACCACCACCGCCACCGTGCTGGCCCAGGCGCTCGTCCGCGAGGGTCTGCGCAACGTCGCCGCCGGCGCCTCCCCGGCCTCCCTGAAGAAGGGCATCGACGCCGCGGTCAAGGCCGTGTCCGAGGACCTCCTCGCGACCGCCCGCCCGATCGAGGACAAGTCCGACATCGCCGCCGTGGCCGCGCTCTCCGCGCAGGACGCCCAGGTCGGCGAGCTCATCGCCGAGGCGATGGACAAGGTCGGCAAGGACGGTGTCATCACCGTCGAGGAGTCCAACGCCTTCGGCCTGGAGCTCGAGTTCACCGAGGGCATGGCCTTCGACAAGGGCTACCTGTCCCCCTACATGGTCACCGACCAGGAGCGTATGGAGGCCGTCCTCGACGACCCGTACATCCTGATCAACCAGGGCAAGATCTCCTCCATCCAGGACCTCCTGCCGCTGCTGGAGAAGGTCATCCAGGCCGGTGGCTCGAAGCCGCTCCTGATCATCGCCGAGGACGTCGAGGGCGAGGCCCTCTCCACCCTCGTCGTCAACAAGATCCGCGGCACCTTCAACGCGGTCGCCGTCAAGGCCCCGGGCTTCGGCGACCGTCGCAAGGCGATGCTCCAGGACATGGCCACCCTCACCGGTGCCACCGTCATCGCCGAGGAGGTCGGCCTCAAGCTCGACCAGGCCGGTCTGGACGTCCTCGGTTCCGCGCGCCGCGTGACCATCTCCAAGGACGACACGACCATCGTCGACGGTGGCGGCAACGCCGCTGACGTCGCGGGCCGCGTCAACCAGATCAAGGCCGAGATCGAGTCCACGGACTCCGACTGGGACCGCGAGAAGCTGCAGGAGCGCCTGGCGAAGCTCGCCGGCGGCGTCTGCGTCATCAAGGTCGGCGCCGCCACCGAGGTGGAGCTCAAGGAGAAGAAGCACCGCCTCGAGGACGCCATCTCCGCCACCCGCGCCGCGGTCGAGGAGGGCATCGTCTCCGGCGGTGGCTCCGCGCTCGTCCACGCCGTCAAGGTCCTGGAGGGCAACCTCGGCCTGACCGGCGACGAGGGCACCGGCGTCTCCGTGGTCCGCCGCGCCGCCGTCGAGCCGCTGCGCTGGATCGCCGAGAACGCGGGCCTCGAGGGCTACGTCATCACCTCGAAGGTCGCCGAGCTCGACAAGGGCCAGGGCTTCAACGCCGCCACCGGCGAGTACGGCGACCTGGTCAAGGCCGGCGTCATCGACCCGGTCAAGGTCACCCGCTCCGCCCTGGAGAACGCCGCCTCCATCGCCTCCCTGCTGCTCACGACCGAGACCCTGGTCGTCGAGAAGCCGGCCGAGGAAGAGGCCGACGCCGGTCACGGCCACGGTCACGGCCACAGCCACTGACGCGTCCGCGCGCTTCGACAGGAAGGCCCCCGTCCCGCCGTTCACACGGTGGGGCGGGGGCCTTCCCGTCTGCCGGGGCCGCCTGGCCGGGCGTCAGCCCATCATGCCCAGCTGCCGCATCAGGGCCATGGCGTCGTAGTGCCACCAGCCTTCCTTGATCTTGCCGTCCTGACACCGGAAGACCGTGGTGCCGGTCATCGTGCAGGTCCTGCCGGTGGGGGCGACGCCCATGAACTCGCCCTTGTGCATGCCGGTCCAGGTCCACAGCGTGGTGACGTAGTCGTCCTGCGCCATCTGGGCGTCACGGGTGAAGGAGAAGTCGAAGGCGGCGCGCCACATCCCGACGTCCTCGCTGATCGCGGCGTAGCCGTGCTTGTCCTCGGGGTTGGAGATGTCGTGGTCGTGGTAGTCCGGGGCGAAGACCTCCTCGATGGCGGACATGTCGCCCTTCATCGCGATGTCGTCGTACATCCGGTTCACCAGCAGGGTGTTGAGGTGCTCGTCGCGGACCGTGTCGAGGTTGGTGAACGTCGGCATGCCGTCGCACAGGGCCATCATCTCGTGGAACATCCGGTCCGTCTCGGGGAGGTTGGAGTTCTTCATGGCCTCCTCGTACGAGGGGAACTCGACGAAGTTCACGTAGTGGTCCGTCTCGTCGCGGTCCTGACCCACGACGCTGTGGGTGACCGTGCGCTTGCCCTGGCTCTGGGCGACGTACTTGTCCAGCAGGTCGTTCATCGCCTGGGGCTGGTGAGTCCTGTAATCAACCAGTTGTACGAATGTCATGGTGGGCTCCCGTGCTGGGTGGGACATGTCCAGTTTAGGGAGAATTCACCCGTTCAGCCCGGTATACCGGCGGGTCACTGGGGGCCGTACTTGCGCCCGGTGCGGGAGGACACCCCGCCGAGCAGCCCGCGCGGCGTCAGCTTCACCACGCCCATCAGCGCCTTGTAGCGCGGGTCCGGGATCGACACGGTCTTGCCGCGCGCCAGGTCGGCCAGGGCGGCGGCCACCAGCTTGTCCGCGTCGAGCCAGAGCCAGCCCGGGATGTTGTCCGTACCCATGCCGGCCCGCTGGTGGAACTCCGTCCGCACGAAACCGGGGCACAGGGCCATCAGCCGCACCCCGGACCCGCCGAGGTCCCGCGCCGCGCCCTGGGTGAACTGCACGACCCAGGCCTTGCTGGCGCCGTAGGTGCCGCGCGGCACGAAGGCGGCCACCGAGGCCACGTTGACGACCCCGCCGCGGCCGCGCGAGCGCATCGACTCCGTCGCCGCCGAGGTCAGCCGCAGCACCGCCTCGATGTGCACCTTCAGCATGGTCAGCTCGTCGGCCATGGAGACTTCGAGGTAGCGGCCCTTGTTGCCGAAGCCCGCGTTGTTGACGAGCAGGTCCACCGGGTGCGTCCGGTCGCCGAGGCGGGTCTCGACGGCCTTGATGCCCTCCTCGGTGGAGAGGTCGGCGGCCAGCACCTCGGCCTCGATGCCGTGCCGGTCGTGCAGCTCGGTCGCCTGTTCGCCCAGCCGCGCGGTGTCGCGGGCCACCAGTACGAGGTTGTGGCCCTGGGAGGCGAGCCGCCGGGCGAAGGCGGCGCCGATGCCCGCCGTGGATCCAGTGATCAGCGCAGTCGTCATGTGCGCAAAATAGCCGCCCGCGCCGACGCGCGTGCTTCCGCGGGTACGTGCGTGCGATCCCGTGTTCCCCGGGCCCCGCGGTGCGGCCGTGCCGGGCGGCCGCACCTGCCCCTTCCTCAAAGCGGCGGCTGGGGGATTGGCGTCGCGGTCAAAGCCGGTCTTATGCTCGAAGGGTGATCGAGGCACGCCACCTCCGGATCCTGCGCGCCGTCGCCGGGACCGGTTCCTTTTCCGCCGCCGCCCGCGAGCTCGGCTGCACCCAGCCCGCCGTCTCCCAGCAGATGAAGGCCCTGGAGCAGTCCGCCGGGACCCCGCTGCTGGTGCGCACCGGCCGCGAGATGCGGCTGACCCAGGCCGGCGAGGCCCTGGTGCGGCACGCCGCGGGGATCCTGGCCGGGCTGACGGCCGCCGAGGAGGAGGTCGCGGCCATCGCCGGGCTGCGGGCCGGCCGGGTCCGGCTCGTCTCCTTCCCGAGCGGCAGCTCCACGCTGGTGCCCACCGCGCTCGCGGCGATGCGCGCCGCGCACCCGGGGACCCGTATCTCCCTGGTCGAGGCGGAGCCGCCGCGGTCGGTGGAGATGCTGCGCGAGGGCGACTGCGACGTGGCGCTGGCCTTCCGCTACGGCGCGGACGGGCCCGCGGCGGGGTCGGCCGGGGGCGCGGCCGAGTGGGAGGACCTGGTGGTCACCCCGCTGCTGACCGACCGGCTCGTCGGGCTGGTTCCCGAGGGGCACCGGCTGGCGGGTGCGGAGCGGGTGGGGATGGCCGAGCTGGCCGACGAGCCGTGGATCGCGGGCTGTCCGCGCTGCCGCCGCCATCTGGTGGAGGTGTGCGAGGGGGCGGGCTTCACCCCGCGGATCGACTTCGCCACCGACGACTACCCCGCCGTGGTCGGGCTGGTCGGGGCGGGGCTGGGGGTGGCGGTGCTGCCGGAGCTGGCGGTGGAGTCCGTCCGTGCGAAGGGCGTGAGCACCCTGGCGGTGGAGCCGGCGGTGGAGCGGGAGGTCGTGGCGCTGACCCTGCCGGACCTGGCGCGCGTGCCGGCGGTGGCGGCGACCCTGGGCGAGCTGGTGCGGGCCGCCGCCCGCTGACCGTACGGGGCGTACGGCCAGGCGGGTGACGGCCCGGACCCGAGTCGTGGCGGTGCGCCCGGGAGGGCGCGCGGGTCGGCCGTCAGTGCGGCGGGACGGGGCCGATCGTGCTGGAGGCGGGGATCAGCCGGTGCCGCGCACGGCCCATGAGCTCCTCGCGTTCGTCCTCGGTGAGCCCTCCCCACACCCCGTAGGGCTCTCGGACGGCGAGTGCGTGCGCGGCGCATTCCGAACGCACCGGGCAGCGCATGCAGACCTCTTTAGCCGAGGCCTCGCGCGCACTCCTGGCCGCGCCCCGCTCGCCTTCCGGGTGGAAGAAGAGGGAGCTGTCGACCCCGCGGCAGGCGGCCAGCAGCTGCCAGTCCCACAGGTCGGCGTTCGGTCCGGGGAGGCGGGAGAAATCTGCCATTGGTAGTCCTCTTGGTGCCGGGTACTACGCGGATACGGTCCATGTCTCCACACCTACTGTCGTAGTAGATGTAAATATGACTCATTGGGACCCTAGCCTCAGACACATGGCAAACGGAAGGAAAGCCGCCAAATAGGGCATAGCTCCAGATGGAGGACAGTCGGCGCGCGCCTCCGGCGTGGTGATCGCTCCCTCACGTAGAGTGCCGAAGGTGTCCGTCCGACCCGTAACTCTTTCGAGTGACCATCGTTGAGAGAGCGAGTGCGGTTGAAACGAGAGGTTCCCGGACAGGTGTCCGAGGGCATCGACCGCACAGGTGACGATACGTACCAGCCTGGAGGCTCAAGGTGACGCGCATCAGCAGCTGCGGAGGGCGGTCATGACTTCCGTCCTCGTCTGCGACGACTCCCCGCTTGCCCGAGAGGCGCTCCGTCGCGCGGTTGCCACCGTGCCCGGCGTCGAGCGTGTGACGACGGCTGCCAACGGCGAGGAAGTCCTCCGCCGCTGGGGTGCCGACCGCTCCGACCTGATTCTGATGGATGTACGGATGCCCGGTCTGGGCGGTGTCGAGACGGTCCGCCGGCTCCTGTCCGCCGACCCGGGTGCCCGCATCATCATGCTCACGGTCGCCGAAGACCTGGACGGGGTGGCCCTCGCGGTCGCCGCCGGCGCCCGTGGCTACCTGCACAAGGACGCTTCGCGCGCCGAGCTGCGGGCCACGGTCACCCAGGCGCTCGCCGACCCGACCTGGCGACTGGCCCCGCGCCGGCTCCGCTCGGCCGAGATGGGGGCCGCCCCCACCCTGACCGCGCGCGAGATCCAGGTGCTGGAGGGCATGAGCCACGGCCGGTCCAACGCGGAGATCGGGCGCGAGCTCTTCCTCTCCGAGGACACGGTCAAGACCCACGCCCGCAGGCTCTTCAAGAAGCTCGGCGCCTCGGACCGGGCGCACGCCGTGGCGCTCGGCTTCCGCTGGGGTCTCGTCCGCTGACGCGGCACGGGCGGCCGGCGGCGGTCGCGGTCCCGTCCGCCGGCGGCGGACGGGGCGGCAGGCGTCCGCCGGCGCCGCCGGGACGGAAGCCGCGGAAGTCCCGCCGCACCCGGTGTTGCGCCGGGGATTGGCGGGGCACAATCCGGGGGACGTGTCGCTTCGGGCGCGATGCCGCATCCTTGATGGTGTGCCGCATTCTTGGAGAGATCGAGTCCCGCGGGACGACGATTCGGGCCGAGCGGAGGGGAGGGCGCAAATGATGAGTTCCGGCGCACCCGCTCATAACGCTTCGATGCACAACACGGACCGCGGTGCCGCGAACGCTCCCGCGCCAAGGCACCATGGATTGATGCGCGACGACGAGGCCCAGGGGTCACCCGCGGCCACAAGCCCCACCGGCGCCGCCAAAGGCGGCAACGCCGGGGCCGTCGGCGCGCTCGTACGCCGTGCCGTCGACGGGGACGAGCAGGCCACGCACGACCTCCTGGCCTTCGTGCACCCCCTCGCCCTGCGCTACTGCCGCACCCGCCTGTCGCGGCTCCCGGGTGACGCCCGTCACTTCGTGGAGGACCTCGCGCAGGAGGTCTGCGTCGCCGTGCTGATGGCGCTGCCCCGCTACCGCGACACCGGCAGGCCCTTCGAGGCCTTCGTCTTCGCCATCGCCGCGCACAAGGTCGCCGACCTCCAGCGCGCCGCCATGCGGCACCCGGGGAGCACGGCCGTCCCCTCCGACGAGATGCCGGAGCGGCCGGACGACTCGCTCGGCCCCGAGGAGCGGGCGCTGCTCAGCAGCGACGCCGCCTGGGCCAAGAAGCTCCTCGCCAACCTGCCGGAGAACCAGCGCGAGCTGCTCGTCCTGCGGGTGGCCGTCGGGCTGACCGCGGAGGAGACGGGCCAGATGCTAGGCATGTCCCCCGGAGCCGTGCGCGTCGCCCAGCACCGGGCCCTCAGCAGGCTGCGCGCGCTCGCCGAGCAGTGACCCCCACCGGAGGGGCGGGTTCCCTTTTGTGGGGCTTCCTGTCGTAGGAACCCACGAAAATCGTGGTTGACCTTGGTCGTGGAATGAGACGCCCCGGGATCCCGTTAGCATGGACATCCGCGCTGAGCAAGACCATTTGGAAGGTGTCATGACCGCCGACGGAGTACCCGACAAATTCGCCACGCTCGGACTGACCTACGACGACGTGCTGCTGCTGCCGGGCGCGTCGGACATGGCTCCGGACGAGATCGACACCTCCTCGCTCATCTCGCGCAACGTCCGCGTGAACGTTCCGCTGCTGTCGGCAGCCATGGACAAGGTCACCGAGTCCCGCATGGCCATCGCGATGGCCCGCCAGGGCGGCGTGGGCGTGCTGCACCGCAACCTCTCCATCGCCGACCAGGCCAACCAGGTCGACCTGGTCAAGCGCTCCGAGTCCGGCATGGTCACCGACCCGATCACGGTGCACCCGGACGCGACGCTGCGCGAGGCCGACGAGCTCTGCGCCAAGTTCCGCATCTCCGGCGTCCCGGTCACCGACCCCGCCGGCAAGCTGCTCGGCATCGTCACCAACCGCGACATGGCCTTCGAGTCGGACCGCAGCCGCCAGGTGCGCGAGGTCATGACCCCGATGCCGCTGGTCACCGGCAAGGTCGGCATCTCCGGCGTGGACGCCATGGAGCTGCTGCGCCGCCACAAGATCGAGAAGCTTCCGCTGGTCGACGAGGCGGGCATCCTCAAGGGCCTTATCACGGTCAAGGACTTCGTCAAGGCCGAGAAGTACCCCAACGCCGCCAAGGACAAGGACGGCCGCCTGCTGGTCGGCGCCGCCGTCGGCGTCGCCGGCGACGCGTACGAGCGCGCCCAGGCCCTGATCGAGGCGGGCGCCGACTTCATCGTCGTCGACACCGCCCACGGCCACTCCCGCCTGGTCGGCGACATGGTCTCCAAGATCAAGTCGAACTCCTCCGTCGACGTCATCGGCGGCAACGTCGCCACCCGCGACGGCGCCCAGTCGCTGGTCGACGCCGGCTGCGACGGCATCAAGGTCGGGGTCGGCCCCGGCTCCATCTGCACCACCCGCGTCGTCGCCGGCATCGGCGTCCCGCAGGTCACCGCGATCTACGAGGCCGCCCTCGCCGCCAAGGCCGCGGGCGTCCCCGTCATCGGTGACGGCGGCCTCCAGTACTCCGGCGACATCGCGAAGGCCCTCGTCGCGGGCGCCGACACGGTGATGCTCGGCTCGCTGCTCGCGGGCTGCGAGGAGTCCCCGGGCGAGCTGCTCTTCATCAACGGCAAGCAGTTCAAGTCGTACCGCGGCATGGGCTCGCTCGGCGCGATGCAGTCCCGCGGCGAGCGCAAGTCCTTCTCCAAGGACCGCTACTTCCAGGAGGGCGTGGGCGGCGACGACAAGCTCATCCCCGAGGGCATCGAGGGCCAGGTGCCCTACCGCGGCCCGCTGTCCGCGGTCGTCCACCAGCTGGTCGGCGGCCTGCGCCAGTCGATGTTCTACGTCGGCGGCCGCACCGTCCCCGAGCTGCAGGACCGGGGCCGCTTCGTCCGGATCACCTCGGCGGGCCTCAAGGAGAGCCACCCGCACGACATCCAGATGACGGTGGAAGCGCCGAACTACTCCCGTAAGGGCTGAGCACGACGATCGCCCGAGGGGGCGGGCCCGGCCGGGCCCGCCCCCTCGGGCGTGTCCGGGGTCGTCCGTACAGCGGTCACCGGAACGCGGCTCCCCGCCGTTCGGGGATACTGGACGGGCAGACCCAGAGGAAAGGCCACCACACGTGACTGAGATCGAGATCGGGCGCGGCAAGCGCGGCCGCCGGGCGTACGCCTTCGACGACATCGCCATCGTCCCCAGCCGGCGTACGCGGGACCCGAAGGAGGTCTCGATCGCCTGGCAGATCGACGCGTACCGCTTCGAGCTCCCCTTCCTGGCCGCCCCCATGGACTCGGTGGTCTCCCCGCAGACCGCGATCCGCATCGGCGAGCTCGGCGGCCTCGGCGTGCTGAACCTCGAAGGCCTGTGGACCCGCTACGAGGACCCGCAGCCGCTGCTGGACGAGATCGCGGAGCTGGACGAGGCGACGGCCACCCGCCGTCTCCAGGAGATCTACGCCGCGCCGATCCAGGCCGACCTGATCGGTCAGCGGATCAAGGAGGTGCGCGACTCGGGCGTCGTGACCGCCGCCGCGCTCTCCCCGCAGCGCACCGCGCAGTTCTCCAAGGCCGTCGTCGACGCGGGCGTGGACATCTTCGTGATCCGCGGCACCACCGTCTCGGCCGAGCACGTCTCCGGCGCCGCCGAGCCGCTGAACCTCAAGCAGTTCATCTACGAGCTCGACGTCCCGGTCATCGTCGGCGGCTGCGCCACCTACACGGCGGCCCTGCACCTGATGCGCACCGGCGCGGCGGGCGTCCTCGTCGGCTTCGGCGGCGGCGCCGCGCACACCACGCGCAACGTGCTCGGCATCCAGGTCCCGATGGCCACCGCCGTCGCGGACGTGGCCGCGGCCCGCCGCGACTACATGGACGAGTCCGGCGGCCGCTACGTCCACGTCATCGCCGACGGCGGCGTGGGCTGGTCCGGCGACATCCCGAAGGCCGTGGCCTGCGGCGCCGACGCCGTGATGATGGGCTCCCCGCTGGCCCGCGCCACCGACGCGCCGGGCAAGGGCAACCACTGGGGCATGGAGGCCGTCCACGAGGACGTGCCGCGCGGCAAGAAGGTCGACCTCGGCACCGTCGGCACCACCGAGGAGATCCTCACGGGCCCGTCGCACACCCCGGACGGCTCGATGAACTTCTTCGGCGCGCTCCGCCGCTCGATGGCCACCACGGGCTACAGCGAGCTCAAGGAGTTCCAGCGCGTCGAGGTCACCGTCGCGGACTCGCAGCACAGCCGCTGACCCCCACCGCACGTACGCCGGAGGGCCGGCACCCCCTGTGGGGTGCCGGCCCTCCGGCGTACGCGCGGGGTCAGTCGTTGGCCTTCTTGGCCGCCCCGACGGCGACGAGCGCGCCGACGCCGATGAAGACGTAGGACATGAAGTCCATGCTCTCCTTGACGATGCCGTTCAGGCCGCCGATGCCGATGACGTCGATCACGTCGGTCACGCCCGTGTCCTTCAGTTCGGCCAGGGCGAGCGCGAAGAGGAACATCTTGCCGAGGTAGACGGAGCCGATCGCGACCAGGCCGGCGACCGGGAGCAGGACCGGGCTGCGGCCGCCGATCTTGCCGGCGGCGTAGCCGACGAGGACGCCGATGCCGATCGCGCCGAAGGAGCGCTCCCGGTCGATGGCGTACATGATGCCGCCGTACGCCGCCGCGGCGACCAGGCCCGCGACGACCGCGGCGACGACGCCCAGGCCGACGTTGCCCTTGCGGGCCGGGGCCGGGGCGGGTGCCTCGGCGTAGGGCGTGGGCGCGGGCGGCTGGAAGTCCTGGCTCATGAAATCCCCCCCAGGGATTCGGTGCACGGGGCCCTGAGGGCGTAAGTGCGGGATAAGTGACCCGCAGGCTAACAGCGGATGGTGGAGTTCCGCCGGGGGATTTCGGTCGGGTGATCGGACTGGGATCCGGTCGTGACCTGGGCCGGGGTGCGGTCAGAGGCGGTGGGCGGCGCCGGCCGGGCTGGCGCCGCGGGTGTCGAGGAGGAGCTGCGCCTTCACCGCCAGGCCCTGCATGTCGTACGTGCGGTGGTGCTGGAGCAGGATCGTCAGGTCGGCGCTGGCGGCGGCCTCGTAGAGGGAGTCGGCGCGCGGTACGGGCTGGTCGCGGACCCGCCAGCCCGCGATGTACGGGTCGTGGTAGCTGATCAGCGCCCCCAGGTCGAGGAGCCGGCTGGCGATCTCCCGGGCCGGTGAGCCCTCCTGGTCGGCGAGGTCGGGCTTGTAGGTGACGCCCAGCAGGAGGACGCGGGCGCCGCGCGCGGACTTGCCGTGTTCGTTCAGCAGGGTGGCGCAGCGCTGGATGACGTACTGCGGCATCCGGTTGTTGATCTCCTGCGCCAGCCCGACCATGCGCAGGGGGTGGCCGGGGGTGCGGGTGGTGTGGGGGAGGTAGTTGGGGTCGAGGGGGACGCCGTGGCCGCCGACGCCGGGGCCGGGGCGGAAGGCCTGGAAGCCGTACGGCTTGGTCTCGGCGCAGCGGATGACGTCCCACAGGTCGACGCCGAGGTCGTGGCAGAGGACGGCCATCTCGTTCATCAGGGCGATGTTGACGTGCCGGTAGTTGGTCTCCAGGAGCTGTACGGTCTCGGCCTCGCGCAGGCCCCGGGCACGTACGACCTTCTCGGTGAGGCGGGCGTAGAAGGCGTGCGCGGACTCGGTGCAGGCGGGGGTGAGGCCGCCGATCACCTTGGGGGTGTTGGAGATGGTGTGGGTCCGGTTGCCGGGGTCGAGGCGGCTGGGGGAGTAGGCCAGGTGGAAGTCCCGGCCGGCCCGCAGGCCGGAGCCCTCTTCGAGGATGGGCCGCAGGTAGTCCTCGGTGACGCCGGGGTGGGCGGCGGACTCCAGGATCACGGTGGTGTGCGGGCGCAGCCGGGCGGCGAGGGTGCGGCCCGCCTCGCCGACGGCCCCGAGGTCGAGCGCGCGGTCGGCGCCGAGCTGGGTGGGGGCGCAGATGACGGCGGTGCGGACCCGGCCGAGCTCTGCGGGGTTGGTGGTGACCCGGAAGCCGGCCGCCGACATGCGGCGGATCTCGGCGGCGGTGAGGGTGCTGTCCGTGGCGGGGCCGCTGTCGTAGCCGACGGTCTCGATCCCGGCGGCGACGGCCGCCTGGGCGAGGGGGAGGCCGAGGTGGCCGAGTCCGATGACGGCGAGATCTGCGGGCATGGGGGGCCGTCCCTTCCCTTCCCTGGCATGCATGAGGGGGCGGTGCGCGCAAGTCCTGTGGACGACTGGAGCTGGCGCAATGTCAGACTAGGCGTATATATGACAGATATGTCGCATTGTGGGGTGGTGGTCGCCGTTGTGTTGTCCACAGGCGGTGGCTGAGTCGGGTGCGGCCGGTCAGAATCGAGAAGCGGGCGATGTGAGCGGGATCACCCGCACCGAGCGGGTACGGGCCCGCACCGACGGGAGGCAGCCGTGAGGACAGCGACACTGGGACCGGCACAGCGCACGGAGGCGCTCACCCGGATGGCCGAGCGGGAAGTGGACGTGCTGGTCGTCGGCGCCGGCGTGGTCGGTGCGGGCACCGCGCTGGACGCCGTGACCAGAGGCCTGTCCACGGGCCTGGTGGAGGCGCGCGACTGGGCGTCCGGGACGTCGAGCCGGTCGAGCAAGCTGATCCACGGCGGCCTGCGCTACCTGGAGATGCTCGACTTCGCCCTCGTACGGGAGGCGCTCAAGGAGCGCGGGCTGCTGCTGGAGCGCCTCGCCCCGCACCTCGTCAAACCCGTGCCCTTCCTGTACCCGCTCCAGCACAAGGGCTGGGAGCGCTTCTACGCGGGCTCGGGCGTGGCCCTGTACGACGCGATGTCCGTCTCCAGCGGACACGGGCGCGGCCTGCCCACCCACCGCCACCTCACGCGCAAGCGGGCCCTGCGGATCGCCCCGGCCCTGCGCAAGGACGCCCTGGTGGGCGCCCTCCAGTACTACGACGCCCAGATGGACGACGCGCGCTACGTCGCCACGCTCGTCCGTACGGCCGCCGCGTACGGGGCGCACTGCGCCAATCGGGCGAGGGTGGTCGGCTTCCTGCGTGAGGGCGAGCGGGTGGTCGGGGCCCGGGTGCGCGACGTGGAGGGCGGAGGCGAGTACGAGATCCGCGCGAAGCAGGTCGTGAACGCGACGGGCGTGTGGACGGACGACACGCAGGCGCTGATCGGGGAGCGCGGGCAGTTCCACGTGCGCGCCTCCAAGGGCATCCACCTGGTCGTGCCGAAGGACCGGATCCACTCGACCACCGGGCTGATCCTGCGGACCGAGAAGTCGGTGCTGTTCGTGATCCCGTGGGGCCGGCACTGGATCGTGGGCACCACGGACACGGACTGGGACCTGGACAAGGCGCACCCGGCGGCGTCGAGCGCGGACATCGACTACCTGCTGGAGCACGTGAACTCGGTGCTGGCCGTGCCGCTCACGCGGGACGACGTCCAGGGCGTCTACGCGGGCCTGCGGCCGCTGCTGGCCGGGGAGTCGGACGCGACGAGCAAGCTCTCCCGCGAGCACACGGTGGCCCATCCGGTGCCGGGCCTGGTGGTGGTCGCGGGCGGCAAGTACACGACCTACCGGGTGATGGCGAAGGACGCGGTCGACGAGGCGGTGCACGGGCTGGACCAGCGGGTCGCGGCGTGCGTGACGGAGGACGTCCCGCTGGTGGGGGCGGAGGGCTACCGGGCCCTGTGGAACGGCCGGGCCCGCATCGCCGCGCGGACGGGGCTCCATGTGGTGCGGGTGGAACACCTGTTGAACCGCTACGGATCCCTGACGGAGGAGCTGCTCGACCTGATCGCGGCCGACCGGGGGCTCGGGGAGGCGGTGACCGGGGCGGAGGACTACCTGCGGGCGGAAATCGTCTACGCCGCCTCGCACGAGGGCGCGCGGCACCTGGACGACGTGCTGACGCGGCGGACCCGGATCTCCATCGAGACCTTCGACCGGGGGACGCGATCGGCGCGCGAGTGTGCGGAATTGATGGCTCCGGTGCTGGGCTGGGACAAGCAGCAGATCGAGAAGGAGGTCGAGCACTACGAGAAGCGGGTCCAGGCGGAGCGGGAATCACAGCGCCAGCCGGACGACCAGACGGCGGACGCGGCACGGCTGGGGGCGCCCGACATCGTCCCGTTGTAACTCCGAGATACAGGAGGGGGAACCGGCGGACCCGGGGCTCCCGTCGGATGCGGAGTGAGCAACAATGAGGTTTCTGCCGGGGTGGATTACCGTGCCCCCCGGCGGCTGCCGAGGCAGCCGGGGCAGGCTGCACGATCGCAGAGGGGACGCATGTCGAAGCCGGAGCACACCGAGTCGTCTGCCGGGGCGCCTACGGCGAAGCGGGATGACGGGGCGGTGGCTGCCGACTCCGCTGCCGCTGCGAAGGCGTCGTCGTCCGAGCCCGGCGCCGTACCCCGCCAGCGCGCTTCCGCTGCCGCGGCGAAGCCCCCGTCCCCGAAGCCCGTGCCGTCCGGGGACGTTGAGCCCCCCGCCTCGGCGCAGGACACCCGAGCGGAGGAGACCCCCGCCGGGGACGCCCCCGCGAAGGTCAGCGTGGCGAAGGACGCGCCGGTCAAGTCGCCCGCGGCCGAGGGTGGCCCCGTCGAGGACGACCCTGCCGGGGCGGCAGCTGCGGAGGCGGAGCCCGTGAAGGACGCACCGGTGCAGGACGCGCCGGCCAAGGCGGCCCCTGCGAAGGACGTTCCCGTCAAGGGTGCGTCCGCCGGGGTGAGCGTGCGGAAGGGTGCGCCCGCCGGGGCGGAGCCTGCGAAGGGCGAAGCCGCCAGTGCGGCCCCTGCCGACGCGGCGCCCGCGAAGGGCGTGCCCGCCAAGTCGTCAGCGGCCGAGGGCGACTCCGCCGAGGAGGCCCCCGCGAAGGACGCCCCCGTCAAGGGTGGGTCCGCCGGGGTGAGCGTGCGGAAGCCCGCCTCTGCCGCGGCGGTGTCGGCGAAGGGCGAAGCCGTCGGTGCGGCACCCGCCGGGGCGGAGTCCGCGCAGGGTGAGTCCGCCGGCGGGGCGGATGCGGTGTCCGGGTCCGGGTCCGCCGGTGACGAGGCGGCCGAAGAGGCGCGGCGCGAGGGGCGGTTGCTGGCCGGGCGGTACCGGCTCGGCGCCGTGCTCGGCAAGGGCGGCATGGGCACCGTGTGGCGCGCCGAGGACGAGGTCCTCGGCCGCACGGTCGCCGTCAAGGAACTCCGCTTCGGCAACGGCGTCGACGAGGACGAGAAGCGCCGCCTCATCACCCGGACCCTCCGCGAGGCCAAGGCCATCGCGCGGATCCGCAACGAAGGCGCCGTCACCGTCTTCGACGTCGTCGACGAGGACGCCCGCCCCTGGATCGTCATGGAGCTCATCGAGGGCCCCTCCCTCGCCGAGTTCATCCGGGAGAACGGCCCCCTGACCCCGCACCGCGCGGCCGAGGTCGGCCTCGCCGTGCTCGACGTGCTCCGCGCCGCCCACCGCCAGGGGATCCTGCACCGCGACGTGAAGCCGTCCAACGTGCTGATCGCCGCCTCCGGCCGCGTCGTGCTCACCGACTTCGGGATCGCCCAGGTGGAGGGCGACCCCTCCATCACCTCCACCGGCATGCTCGTCGGCGCCCCCTCCTACATCTCCCCGGAGCGCGCCCGCGGCGCGAAGCCCGGCCCGCCCGCCGACATGTGGTCCCTCGGCGGACTGCTGTACGCGGCCGTCGAGGGCGTGCCCCCGTACGACAAGGGCAACGCCCTCGCCACGCTCACCGCGGTGATGACCGAGCCCGTGGACCCGCCGCAGAACGCCGGCGGCCCGCTGACCGAGGTCATCTACGGACTGCTGGTCAAGGACCCCGCCCTGCGCCTCGGAGAGGAGCAGGCGCGGACGATGCTCACCGCCGTCATCAACGCCCCCGAGCCGGTCGCGGCCCCGCAGCCGGTCCCGCCGGCCGAGGAGACCCGCCCGATCTCCCTCTCCAAGGCCGACGCGGCGGCCGAGAAGGCCGCGAAGAAGGAACGCGAGCGCCGTGAGCGCGAGCAGCGCGAGCGGACCCGCGCCGCGCTGAAGGCCGCCCGCAAGGCGGCCGCCGCCGAGGCCGCCGCAGCTGCCGCGGCCGAGGCGCCGCCGGCCCGGCCCGCGCAGCCCGGCCCCTCGCTCACCGACGTGGTGCCGCGCCGCACCATCGTGCTGGCCATAGCCGCGGTGGTCGTGGTCCTCGCGGTGGTCGGCTCGCTCATCGCGTACCTGGTCAGGGGCGACGGCAAGGACACCGGCCGCAAGAACGAGGGCAAGGGCGGCCCCACCGCCTCCGGCAGCGCCTCGCCCGGCGCCTCCGCCGGCAACGGGCCCTCCGCGTCGGCCGGTTCCTCGCCGAGCGCGCACCCGAGCGGCACCCCGGGCACGCCCGAGCCCAGCGGCACCCCCGGCGCCGACCAGGGGCAGAGCCAGGGCCAGGGCCAGGGCCAGAACCCGGCGCAGGGACAGAGCCAGAGCCAGGGCCAGGGCGCCAGCCCCGGCGGCTCCGGCGGACTCCCGGCCGGCTTCGCCACCGTGACGGACCTCGGGTTCCACTTCTCGATGGCGATGCCCGAGGGCTTCCGCCAGACCGGTACCGCCGGCGAGAACTCCGGCGCGATATACAGCCGCGACGGCGGCTTCCCGAGGATCCAGGTCGACTACACCGGCAGCCCCGGCAGCGATGCCCGCCTCGCCTGGACGAAGCTCGCCCCGGCCGTCGCGGGCAGCAGCAAGGGCTACCGCCTGATACGCCTGGAATCGGTGAGCTACCGCAACTACCCGACCGTCGCGGACTGGGAGTTCGAGCGGGAGCAGCAGGGCACCCGGGTCCGCGTCCTCAACCGCGGCTTCAAGGCGGACGCCACCCACGGTTACGCCATCATGATCAGCTGCGCGGCCGACCAGTGGGACGGCCCCGAATGCACGCAGCTGCGCGACACCGCCTTCCAGACCTTCCAGCCGTTGGGCTGACGGGCCTCGCAAGCCCGGGACGCGGGCGGCCCCGGCGACGTATCGTGTCCAGCGGGGCCATGGGGGAACCGCACTCGGGGGAGGCGATGTGGAGGACTACGCCGGCCGTATCCTGTCCGACCGCTACCGTCTGCCGATCCCGCCGTCCGACGAGTACGAGCTCGTGGAGACCCGCGCCTTCGATACGCGCAGCGGGCAGGAAGTCCTGGTCAGGCAGGTTCCGTTGCCCGAGGTGGTGGACGCCGAACTGCTCGACGGAACGGGTGCGCACACCCCGGCCGCCGGGGAACTGCCCGCCGTCCGGCGGGCGATCGCGGCCGCCCAGGCGGCCGCCTCCGTGCCGGACCACCCCCGCCTCGACCAGGTCTTCGACGTGTTCGCGGAGGACGGCTCGCTGTGGATAGTGAGCGAACTCGTCCCCGCCAGGCCGCTGGCCGCGCTGATCGCCGACGAACCGCTCGGCCCCTACCGGGCCGCGGAGGTCGCCTCCGACGTGCTGACCGCGCTGCGCGTGCTGCACGCGCACGGCTGGACGCACCGCAACATCACGGCCCGGACCGTGCTCATATGCGAGGACGGACGCGTCGTCCTGACGGGCCTGGCGGCCGGCGCCGCCGAGGAGGCCCTGTGCGGGTACGACCCGGTGCCGCCGCCGGACACCGGGGAGCCGGGCGGGGACGCGGACGCGGACGCCGCCTGGGGCACTCCGCCGCCGCCCCCGGACCCCGCGCCGGAACACCCGCCCGCCGGATCCCGCGACGAGGTAGCCCGCGACGAGGGGCCCCGGTACGCGCCGCTGGTGGCGCCCGGCTACGACACCGGGCCGCGCTACACCGACCACATCACCCCGCAGCCACAGCCGTTGCCGCCCCCGCAGGACCGGGCCGCCGCCGAGGCGGCCGCCCGCGCCGGGACCGTCGCCGCGTACCGGGCCGGGACCCGGGCGGCCGATGCCGAGGTGGCGCGGCAGCGCGCCGGGCGGGGCCCCGTGGTCGTGCCGGTGCTGCCGCCGACCGGGGCCAACCTGCCCCAGGAGTACGCGTACCCGTACGGGGGGCCCGACACCGCCGCCACCCCCTGGCACGGGGTGGCCCCCCGCCGCCCGGCCGGGCCGCAGACACCGCCGGAGCCGGAGCCGGAGCGGGCGCAGCGACCGGAGCCGGAGCCGGAGCCGGAGGCGCGGCCCGAGCAGCCGGGGCCCGCACCGCAGCCGGAACCCGCCCCGTCCCGGCCCGCGCTGCCCGCCCAGCTCGCCCTCCCGCAGGGCTACCTCCAGGCCGAACCCCCGGCGGCCCCCGCGCCCCCGCAGCCGGTCCGCCGGCCGGCCGCGCGCCCCGCCGCAGCCCCCGAACCCGTCCCGGCCGTAGCCCCCGCCGCCGTCCGGGCGGCGGACGCCGGTCGGGCCTGGGGCGGCCCCCGCACCGGCCTCGACGCCGAGCGGGCCCGGCAGACCCGGATGGCCGTCGTCGGCCCCCTCACCGAGCGGTGGGCGCCCGAGCAGGCGGCCGGCCCCGTCCACGGCAACTGGCAGCTGGCCGCGCCCGTCGGCCCCGCCGCCGACCTGTGGGCCCTCGGAGCCCTGCTGTACCGGGCCGTCCAGGGGCACGCCCCCTACCCCGAGGACAGCGTCGCGGAGCTCGTCGAGATGGTCTGCGCCGAGCCGCCCGCCTTCGCCGAGGACTGCGGCCCGCTGCGCCCGGTCGTGGAGTCCCTGCTGCGCCAGGACCCGGCCGAACGGCCCGACTTCGAGGAGCTGCGCGGCTGGCTCCGCTCGCTGGTCCGCTCCGCCCCCGAGCCCGACGGGGACTTCGCCGGCCTCCCGATGCCCGACCCGGACCCCGCCCGGCTGCCCGTCCCCCGCCGCCGCGGCGAGCTGCACGGCCGCCACCGCAACCCCGCCGCCCCCGGCAAGCCGCGCTCCCTCGGCCGGCTGCTGCTCGTCGGCGTACTGGCCCTGCTCGCGGGCGGTGTGGCGTACGCGATGGTCTTCCTGCCCCGCGCCGCGGACTCCGGCCGGGAGCCCGCGGCCGCCCAGAGCCCGGCGGCGTCCGCCCCCGCGCCCGGCAGCCCCCAGCAGGGCCCGGCGTCCCCGCCTGCGCAGACCCCCGGGCGCACCCCGAGCGGAGCCCCGGAGTCCAAGCCGGCCCCGCAGGCCGAGGCGCCCGCGCCGGAGGGCTACACCGTCCAGCAGGACCCGGCGCACTTCAGCATCGCCGTGCCGAACGGCTGGGAGCGGCAGTCCATCAACGAGGCCGGGCAGGTGCGCTACACCCAGGGGCAGTTCACCCTGATCGTGGTCCCGGGCCGGGACCGGGTCGAGGGCCGCGATCCGGATCCGCTGGGCTACCAGAAGGACAAGGAGCCGGAGCTGGCCCCGTACCGCAACTCCACCTGGGCGTCCGGCGGGGACGTGAAGTCGACGAAGGTGGGCCAGCAGTTGCGGGTCACGGGCCGCTACACCTGGATCGACGCGGCGGGCCGGTCCCTCTTCGCCCGCAATTTCGTCGTCGCGCTCGGCGGCGCCTACCACGTCGTGATGGTCACGGGACCGGAGGACAACCAGGACAAGGTCACGGACGTCTTCGAGAAGGCAACGGCGAGTTACAAAGCCGGGGGCTGACGGACGATCAGTACGGCGATTGCGTCACAGTGCCGGTTTACGGGCCCCGCCTTGTTCCGGCAGCGCCCGCAGGCTCCGTAATCTGGCGTGGAGTGCACAGAGCGGCGGGAATTCGTGGAACAGCAGACAGGCGCGGGTGCGGTGCTCGCAGGCCGGTACCGGCTCGTGGAGCCCATCGGCAGCGGGGGCATGGGGAAGGTGTGGCGCGCGCATGACGAGCTGCTGCACAGAACGGTCGCGGTCAAGGAACTGACGGCGGGACTCTACGTGTCCCAGGCCGACCGGGAGGTCATGCACGCCCGCACGCAGAAGGAGGCGCGGGCGGCGGCCCGGATCCAGCATCCGGCGGTGGTGACCGTGCACGACGTGCTGGAGCACGACGACCGGCCGTGGATCGTCATGGAGCACATCGACGGCCCCTCTCTGGCCGAGGCGGCCAAGGCCGCGGGCCGGATCGAGCCCCGCGAGGCGGCCCGGATCGGCCTGCACGTGCTGGGCGCGCTGCGCGCCGCGCACGCGGTCGGGGTGATGCACCGGGACGTGAAGCCGGGCAACGTGCTGCTGGCCAAGGACGGCCGGGTGCTGCTGACCGACTTCGGGATCGCCGCGATCGAGGGCGACTCGTCGATCACGCGGACGGGTGAACTCGTCGGCTCCATCGACTACCTGGCCCCGGAGCGGGTCACGGGCGGCGCCCCCGACCCGTCCTCCGACCTGTGGTCGCTGGGCGCCACCCTGTACACGGCCGTCGAGGCCCGCTCGCCCTTCCGCCGCACCTCGCCGATCTCCAGCCTCCAGGCCGTGGTGAACGACGAGCCGCCCGTGCCCCGCCAGTCCGGCGCCCTGGGCCCGGTCATCACGGCGCTGCTGCGCAAGGACCCGGCCGAGCGGCCCTCGGCCGCGGAGGCCGAGCGGATGCTGCTGGAGGCGATGGAGGGCCGCGAGCCGAAGGCCGCCCAGGCGTACGTGCCCACGCGCCCGGTGACCGACGAGGAGCGGGCCTCCGCCCAGGCCCCCGCCCAGGAGGCCCCCGCCCCTACCCCGGCGCCCGCCCCCACACCCGTCCCGGCCGCGCCCACCGCCCCGCCCGAGCAGCCCGCGGCCCCCGCGGTGCGCCCGCCGGGCCGGGTGCGGCGGGTCGCGGCGGTGGCCGTGGTCGCGGCGCTGCTCGGCGGCGGCGCCGTCTTCGGGATGCTGAAGTACACCGGCGACGACGGGGAGGCGGACAAGGGCGGCGGCTCCGACAAGAACACCAGCGCCCCGGACGGCCAGACCGGCGAGACCGGCCAGAAGGCCGCCGCCCCGCCGGACGGGTGGGAGAAGGTCACCGACCCGAAGGGCTTCACCCTGTTCGTCCCCAAGGGCTGGAAGCGCCAGGTGTTCGGCGACCAGATCGACTACACCGGGGACGACGGCAAGCACTACATCCGCATCGCCGCCGACCCCACCCCGGACTACAAGGACCCGTACGCGCACGTGCTCGACCTGGAGAAGCAGGTGGCGAAGCGGACGGACTACAAGCGGCAGAAGCTCGCCCCGAACACCTTCCGGGGGAGCACCAACGCCGTGCTGTGGGACTTCACGTGGACCGAGAAGGGGGTGCACGCCGGGCCGCGCCGGGCCATCGAGCAGATGTACTACGCCCCGAACGGCACCGAGTACGCGATCTACATGACGGGCCCCGTGGCCGACTGGTCCACGACCCGCCAGCAGTTCGACACGGTGCTCAGCGGCTGGGAGCCGGCCGGCACGGGCTGAGGCGCCGGACCGGGCCGGGCCGAGGCCCCGGAACGGGCCGGCGAGGGGGCCCGGGGCCCGCTCCCCGGCCATCCTGCCAGCGATCACTGGCAGATTTGGCAAAATCCGGTTACCCACGGGTACCCAAAGGCCCGCCCGCCCAATACGCTCACCGCCATGACGGACTCGCAGGCCCCCGCCGCCACCCTCCGCTCCGCACCGCAGCCCACCAACCCGGTCGCCCCGGCCCCGGCAGGCGCCCGCACCGCCGCCGACGTGGTGACCCCCGCCCTGGTCACCCGGCTCACCCGCGGAGTGATCGGCTCCGGCCGGACCGCCAACCACACCCCCTTCACCGGGGAGAAGCTGGCGGACCTCCCCGAGGCCACCCCCGAGGACGTGGCCACCGCCTTCGCGAAGGCCCGCGCCGCCCAGCCCGCCTGGGCCGCCGTCCCCGTACGGCAGCGCGCCGCCGTACTGCTGCGCTTCCACGACCTGGTCCTCGCCCGGCAGTCCGAGGTCCTCGACCTCATCCAGCTGGAGACCGGCAAGGCGCGCCTGCACGCCCACGAGGAGGTGCAGGCCGTCGCCGTCGCCGCCCGCCACTACGGCCGCAAGGCGCCCTCGTACCTGCGCCCCAAGGGCCACACCGGCGCCATGCCGACCCTGACCAAGGTCACCGAGCTGCGCCAGCCGCGCGGGGTCGTCGGCCAGATCGCCCCCTGGAACTACCCCCTCGAACTCTCCGTCGGCGACGCCCTGCCCGCCTTCGTCTCGGGCAACGCCGTCGTGATGAAGCCCGACACCGAGACCGCGCTGACCGCCCTGTGGGCCCGCGACCTGCTCGTCGAGGCCGGACTGCCCGCCGAGGTGTTCCAGGTCGTCCTCGGCGAGGGCCCGGTCGTCGGCCCCGAGGTGGTCCGGCACGCCGACTACGTCTCCTTCACCGGCTCCACCCGCACCGGCCGCGAGGTGGCCCAGGGGGCCGCCGCCCGGCTGGTCGGCGTCTCCCTCGAACTCGGCGGCAAGAACGCCATGCTCGTCCTGCACGACGCCGACGTCGAGAAGGCGGCCGCGGGCGCCGTCCGCGCCTGCTTCTCCTCCGCCGGCCAGCTCTGCATCTCCATCGAGCGGCTCTACGTCCACGCCTCGATCGCCGACGCCTTCGTCGAGCGCTTCGCCGCCCGGACCAGGGCCATGCGGCTTGGCGCCTCCCTCGCCTACGGCGCCGACATGGGCTCCCTCGTCGGCGAACGCCAGCTGGAGACCGTGCAGCGGCACGTGGACGAGGCCGTCGCCAAGGGCGCCACCCTCGTCGCCGGCGGCACCGCCCGCCCCGACATCGGCCCGCTCTTCTACGAGCCCACCATCCTCGACGGGGTCGAGGCCCCCATGTCGGTCTGCGCCGAGGAGACCTTCGGCCCGGTCGTCTCGGTCTACCGGTTCACCGACGAGGACGAGGCCGTCGCCCAGGCCAACGCCACCCCCTACGGCCTCAACTCCAGCGTCTGGACCAAGGACGCCCGCCGCGGCCACGCCGTCGCCGCCCGGCTGCGCACCGGCACCGTCAACATCAACGACGGCTACGCCCCCGCCTACGGCAGCGCCCAGGCCCCCATGGGCGGCATGAAGGACTCCGGCCTCGGCCGCCGGCACGGCTCCGAGGGCATCCTCAAGTACACCGAGGCGCAGACCGTCGCCCACCAGCGGCTGCTCCCGATGGCCCCCTCGCTCGGCATGGACGACGAGCAGTACGCCCGCTTCATGACGAGCAGCCTCAAGGTCCTCAAGGCCCTCCGACTGCGCTAAGGGGAACCCGTGCCTCACGACCACGCGCACGACCGCGACCACGCGTACGACTACGACGTCATCGTCATCGGATCGGGCTTCGGCGGGGCTGTCTCGGCGCTCCGCCTGACCGAGAAGGGCTACCGGGTCGGCGTCCTGGAGGCGGGGCGCCGCTTCGCCCGTCAGGACCTGCCCCGCAACAGCTGGGACCTGCGCAACTACCTGTGGGCGCCCGCCCTCGGGCTGTACGGGATCCAGCGCATCCACCTGCTCGGCAACGTGATGGTCCTGGCGGGCGCCGGGGTGGGCGGCGGCTCGCTCAACTACGCCAACACCCTGTACGTGCCGCCCGCCGCCTTCTTCGAGGACCGGCAGTGGGCCTCCATCACCGACTGGCGGGCGGAACTCGCCCCGTACTACGACCAGGCCAAGCGGATGCTCGGCGTACGGCTCAACCCGACGCTCACCCCCTCCGACGTCCACCTGAAGGCCGTCGCCGAGAAGATGGGCGTCGGGGACTCCTTCCACATGGCGCCGGTCGGCGTCTTCTTCGGCGACGGCGAGGACGCGGACGGCCGGGGCCGGGTCCGCCCGGGCCAGGAGGTCCCCGACCCGTACTTCGGCGGCGCCGGACCCGCCCGCAAGGCCTGCACCGAATGCGGCGAGTGCATGACGGGCTGCCGGCACGGGGCGAAGAACACCCTCAACGAGAACTACCTGCACCTCGCCGAGAAGGCCGGGGCGGAGATCCGCCCCATGACCACCGTCACCGCGCTCTCCGAGCACCCCGACGGCGGCTACCGGGTCCGCACGGTCCCCACCTCCGACCGCCGCAGGGGCCGGGTGCAGGTGCTGCGCGCCCGGCAGGTGGTCGTCGCGGCGGGCACGTACGGCACCCAGACCCTGCTGCACACCATGAAGGACCGCGGCGAGCTCCCGCGGATCTCGGCCCGGCTCGGCGACCTGACCCGGACCAACTCCGAGGGCCTGGTCGGCGCCCAGACCGACGACCGCCGCTACCGCAGGCGGCACGGGGCCGGGGCGCGGGCGGACTTCACCCGGGGCGTCGCCATCACCTCGTCCGTGCACCCCAACGCCGACACCCACATCGAGCCCGTCCGCTACGGCCGGGGCTCCAACGCCATGGGGTTCATGACGATCCTCCAGGTGCCGCACGCCAGGCACCGGGTCCGGGCCTGGTTCGCCCGCACCGCCACCCACCCGGTGCAGCTGCTGCGCTCCCTGTCGAACCGGCGCTGGTCGGAGCGGACCATCATCGGCCTGGTCATGCAGTCCCTGGACAACTCCCTGACCACCTACCGCAAGCCCGGCGGCATCGGCAAGGGCCTGCTGACGGCCCGGCAGGGCCACGGGGCGCCCAACCCGGTGCAGATCGCCGAGGCCACCGAGGCCGCGACACTGCTGGCCGAGGAGATCAACGGCTTCCCGGGCAGCAACATCGGCGAGCTGATGGGCACCCCGCTGACCGCGCACTTCCTCGGCGGCTGCCCGATCGGAGCCTCAGCCGAGGAAGGGGTGGTGGACCCGTACCACCGGCTGTACGGGCACCCGGGCATCTCGGTGGTCGACGGCTCGGCGGTCTCCGCGAACCTCGGGGTCAACCCGTCGCTGACCATCACGGCGCAGGCCGAGCGGGCGATGTCGTACTGGCCCAACAAGGGCGAGGCGGACCGGCGGCCCGCGCAGGGGGAGGCGTACCGACGGCTGGAGGCGGTGGAGCCGGTCAGCCCGGCCGTCCCCAAGGAGGCCTTCGGCGCCCTGCGGCTGCCGTTCCTCGCGGTCCCCGAAATCCCGCCCAGGCAACCGGAACCGGAGCACTGACCCCGGGAACACGGCTGCGGCGGGTACCGCGCTCCCCCTCCGAGCGCGGTACCCGCCGCAGTACAAGAGTGGACAGGCGGTTGCCGAAAAAGGTTGTACCGGAATCCTTTGCGGCAAGCTGTGGTGTCGGTCACACGGGGAACCGTGCAACCGGGGCGGCGGTCCGGGGGTCAAGGGGGGCATGAGACAGCGCATCTCCCTGCTGGCCGCGTGCGGCCTGGTGGCCGTGGGGCTGACCACCCCCACCGCGATGGCCGCCGAATCCGCGGACCCCGTCTTCCGCCTGGCCGGGCAGTCCGACCTCGCCCTCCGCCCCCACCCGGAGACGGGCTCCCCGCAGCCGGTGGCCGTGTCCTTCCGGCTGGCGGACACCGGCGCCTTCGCCGGCGAGTTCACCTTCACCGTCGACCGGGCCGCGGTCGCCGGCATCGCCTCCGTCAAGGAGACCCCCGGCGCACCCCAGAAGTGCGTGGAGGACGGCACCAAGCTGGTCTGCAAGGACAAGGGCCCGCGCCCCGGAGTGGACCTGGTGGCCACCGCCGAGAAGGGCGCCAAGGAAGGCGCCAAGGGCGCGGTCAAGGTGACCGGGACGGCCGCCGGCGCCACCGTCACCGGCGCCGAGACCACCCTCACGATCGGCGGCCCCGACCTGGTCATGCGGAAGCTGGCCCTCAAGACGGACCCCAAGCCGGGCGAGAGCCAGACCCTGCCCCTCGCGTTCAGCAACGAGGGCACCCAGCCGGCGAAGGGCGTGATCCTGGAACTGGAGGCCACCCGCGGCCTGGAGCTCCCGGAGCGCTACGACAACTGCGCCTACCGCACCGACCGCACCTCCAACACCGTGGTCTGCACGGTCGAGGGGGACTTCGAGGCCAAGGCCACCTACGAGCTGGCCGGCGACAGCCCGCTGCACCTGAAGGCCGGCGCGAACGCCCTCAACGAGCGCTTCGCCTACGGCATCTACCCGGCGGCAGCCCCCCAGAAGGCCACGGACGCCAAGGCGCCCGACGCCAAGAAGCCCGACACGGCCGGTTCCGCGACCACCGCGGGCCGCAAGCTGGTCGCCCGCAAGAAGGCGGAGGCCGCCCCCGCCCCGCTGCGCGCCCCCGACCTGAACGAGGCCGACAACAAGCGCACGGCCGACCTCACGGTGGACAACACCGCCGACTTCGCGGCCGAGGACCTCACGGTCAAGGGCGCCGCGGGCGCGACCGTCAAGGCCGTCGTGGCCGCGCGCAACAACGGTCCCGCCTGGGTCACCGGCACCGGAAACGGCCCCGCGGCCCTGGTCGACGTGGTGTTCCCGAAGGGCGTGAAGGTCCTCACGGCCCCGGCGGCCTGCCGCGAGGTACGGGCGGCGCAGTACCGCTGCGCCACCGGTACGTCCGTGCTGGAGAAGGAGAAGCTGGAGTTCCCCTTCGAGGTGAAGATCGAGAAGGCCGTGAAGGACGCCAAGGGCGCCGTCACCGTCGGCACCCTCGACGCCAAGGGCGACCTCACCCGGCACGCCTTCGACAAGGTGCTGACCAACAACCAGGCCGCCTTCACGGCGAACCCGACGGCCACCTCGACCACGTCGCCGACGAACACCCCGCCGACCACGATCCCCCCGACGAGCCCCTCGCCCACCGCGAGCGGCAGCACCGGCTCCACCACCGGCAACAACGCCTCGGGCGCCGCCGGCCGCAGCAACGGCCCGCTGGCCTCCACCGGCAGCACGGCCGGCCTGGTCGGCATCGCCGCCGTCGGCCTGTTCGCCGTCGGCGCCGCGCTGTACCTGTCCTTCCGCCGCCGGAACGGCGGCGGCGCGCACGCGTAGCCGCGCGCAGCACCGCGCAGGACCGCGGAAACACGAACGGCCGGCCCGGGGCGTCCCCCGGGCCGGCCGTCCTCATGGGGTGACCGGGCTGCTGTCCCCTGCCGTCCGGTCACACGAGGGGAGCGAGGTCCCACGACGCGCGCCGTCGGGCGTCGCGTCTCATCGCTCCCGTGGAGCCACGCGTGGTGCTGCCTCCCGCGCCTGGCTGGCACGGACAACCTCACCAACGAAGGGCCCCCGGCCCGGTCACGGCCCGGACGGGTGCCGAACGGGTGACGATCGGGCGCCCGCGCGGTCAGACGCGGCCCCGGCACAGCTCCAGCAGGGTCATCGCGAGGGCGGTCCCGGGCTTGCCGAGAGCATCGCTCCAATGGGAGAGCACCTCCATCTCGCGTGACAGGTGCACCCGCCGGCCGCCCGCGCCGATCCGCGCTTCCTGGATGACGGCCGACACGGCCATCCGCTCCTGGATCAGCCCGATGATCCGGTCGTCGAGGGCGTCGATGCGCTCGCGGGAACCGGCGATCAGCTGCTCGGGGGTGGTGGTGGTCGTGGTCATGGCGTCTCTCCTGTGGTGGGTGGTGGCCCGGCAGGAGCGGAAACGCAGAGCGCCCCGGTCCTGTCGGACCGGGGCGCTCTGGGAAGTCAGCGGCTCAAGCGAGCATCACGCGGACCCATGGCGACCGGACCGGCCGGTGCCATAGGTAAAGAGGAAGCTCAGCTGCTTGCGCATGGTGTGGATTATGGCCCCCCGGGGGCGTCCGGGCCAACCGGGCCCGGATGCTGAGACGCCCCGGCGGCGGCCCGCGCCCGGACCCCGGGGCGCCCCCGGCGTGACGTGGGCCTCGGATGGTGCGACAAACCCGCGCCCGGCGCCACCGGTAGAATCGACAAAACAGCCACCACTTTCCGCCGGAAGGCCGCCCCGTGCCAGAAGCACCCTCCGCCGCCCACGACAGCGCCCCGGACACGGTCCTCGTCGTCGACTTCGGCGCGCAGTACGCCCAGCTCATCGCCCGCCGCGTCCGCGAGGCCCGCGTCTACAGCGAGATCGTGCCCAGCACGATGCCCGTGGCCGAGATGCTCGCCAAGGACCCGAAGGCGATCATCCTCTCCGGCGGCCCGTCCTCCGTGTACGAGGAGGGCGCCCCGCGCCTGGACGACGCCGCCGCCCTCTTCGGCTCCGGCGTCCCGGTCTTCGGCATGTGCTACGGCTTCCAGCTGATGGCGACGACCCTCGGCGGCACCGTCGACAACACCGGCGCCCGCGAGTACGGCCGCACCCCGCTGGCCGTCTCCAAGACCGGCTCCACCCTGTTCGAGGGCACCCCCGAGCACCAGTCGGTGTGGATGTCCCACGGCGACGCCTGCTCCGCCGCCCCGGAGGGCTTCACCGTCACCGCGTCGACGAACGTCGTCCCGGTCGCGGCCTTCGAGAACGACGAGCAGAAGCTCTACGGCGTGCAGTACCACCCCGAGGTGATGCACTCCACGCACGGCCAGCAGGTCCTGGAGCACTTCCTGTACCGGGGCGCGGGCCTGAAGCCCACCTGGACCACCGGCAACATCGTCGAGGAGCAGATCGCGGCGATCAAGGCGCAGGTCGGCGACAAGCGCGCCATCTGCGGCCTGTCCGGCGGCGTGGACTCCGCGGTCGCCGCGGCCCTCGTCCAGAAGGCCATCGGCTCCCAGCTCACCTGCGTCTACGTCGACCACGGCCTGATGCGCAAGGGCGAGACCGAGCAGGTCGAGAAGGACTTCGTCGCGGCCACCGGCGTGCAGCTGAAGGTCGTCGACGCGCAGGAGCGCTTCCTGACCGCGCTGGCCGGCGTCTCCGACCCGGAGACCAAGCGCAAGATCATCGGCCGCGAGTTCATCCGCGTCTTCGAGCAGGCCCAGCTGGAGATCCTCCAGGAGGACGGCCCGGCGGTCGCGTTCCTCGTCCAGGGCACCCTGTACCCGGACGTCGTGGAGTCCGGCGGCGGCACCGGCACCGCCAACATCAAGTCCCACCACAACGTGGGCGGCCTCCCCGACGACATCGAGTTCGAGCTCGTCGAGCCGCTGCGCCAGCTGTTCAAGGACGAGGTCCGGATGGTCGGCCAGGAGCTCGGCCTGCCCGAGGAGATCGTCCAGCGCCAGCCCTTCCCGGGCCCCGGCCTCGGCATCCGCATCGTCGGCGAGGTCACCAAGGAGCGCCTGGACCTGCTCCGCGAGGCCGACGCCATCGCCCGCCACGAGCTGACCGCCGCCGGCCTCGACCGGGAGATCTGGCAGTGCCCGGTCGTCCTCCTCGCGGACGTCCGCAGCGTCGGCGTGCAGGGCGACGGCCGCACCTACGGCCACCCGATCGTGCTGCGCCCCGTCTCCTCCGAGGACGCGATGACCGCGGACTGGACGCGCATGCCGTACGAGGTGCTCGCCCGGATCTCCACCCGCATCACCAACGAGGTGCCGGACGTGAACCGCGTGGTCCTGGACTGCACGAGCAAGCCCCCGGGCACCATCGAGTGGGAGTAGTCCCCACCCGCAGGGCCTGACGGAGCCGCCGCTCCCCTTCCGGGGGGCGGCGGCTCCGTCGTTCCTCTGGCCTGTTGGCGGCCGCGCCGGTACCTTGCGCCGCGACCGCGATCCCGCAGGAGGGGGACAGCCATGCCGGACCAGCCCGTACCCGTGCCGGTGGACCGGCTGGCCTTCGAGATGCCGCCCGCGTACGAGGACCCGGCCCGCGAGCGCGCCCACCGCAAGGAGCGGCTCGCCGGGGCGCTGCGCCTGCTGGGGCGCCTCGGGTACGAGGACGGGGTCTCGGGGCACGTCACCGCGCGGGACCCCGAGTTCGAGGACTGCTACTGGGTGAACCCCTTCGGCCGGGCCTTCGCGAGCCTGCGCCCCGAGGACCTGCTGCTGGCCGACGGGGACGGGCGGGTGCTCCGGGGCGGCCGGCGGCTCAACGAGCTGGCCTTCGCCGTGCACGCCGCCGTGCACCGGGCCCGGCCCGACGCGGTCGCGGTGGTCCGCGCGCAGGGCCCGTACGGCAGGGCGCTGGCCTGCCTCGGCGAACTGCTGGCGCCGGTCACCCAGGAGGCCTGCGCCTTCTACGAGGACCACGCGCTGCTGGACGAGTACCCCGGCGACGGCGTCGCCGACCCGTGGCGGGTCGCCCGCGCCCTCGGCCCGTACAAGGCGCTGGTCCTGCGCAACCAGGGGCTGCTGACGGTCGGCGGCTCGGTGGACGCGGCCGTCTGGTGGTTCATCGCGGCGGAGCGGGCCGCGCAGGTCCAGCTGATCGCGCGGGCGGCCGGGAAGCCGGTGACCGTCGACCACCGCGCGGCCGTGGCCACCCGGGAGCGGTTCGGCGGTGATCTCGCCGCGTGGGTGAACTACCAGCCGCTGTGGCAGACCGTCGAGGACGTGGCGTCAACATCATGAACCGTTAATCACCTGCTCTGACATCGTGCGCAATCCGGAGCACTGCCGCAGTGGTGCACAATTCGCTGGCATCGCACCGTAGTTCAGAGAGGCGGCACGCACGTGGCTGTCCAAGAGATGTCCCGGAGTACCCACACCGCCGTCTGCGCCTGCGACGACTGCGCACGGGAGGGGCACCGCAGAGCGGTCGCCGCGTTCCTGGAGAAACGGGACGAGTTCGCCGCCGGGCAGGGCGTGCCGGCCGCGGTGGCCCACTCCCTCGGCGCCTCCCGCCAGTGGGTCTCCGACGAGCTGACCCTGTCCGCCCGCACGGTCGCCGACCGGGGCCGGGAGGCCGGCAACTCCTGGCTGTACCTGTTCTCCCGGCGGGCCGTGCTCGCCCTGTGGATCGCCGCCGGGGTGCTGCTGCTGGTCCAGGTCGGCACCGCGCTCGGCACCGGCTGGTCCACCGCCCGCACCGCCGGGCTGCTGGCCGCGCTGCTGCTGGCAGGGCTGCTCACCGCCGCCGCCCGCGCCCAGTCGCTGCGCGGCGGGCTGCTGGCGCCGGTCGTCGGGGAGGACAACCGGCTGTCCACCTCGAAGGCGGTGCCGAGCGCCTGGCTGGTGCTGACCGCGTTCGCGGCGCTGCTGCCCGCGCTGCGGCTGGCCGCCTCCTCGCCCGGCCCCGAGCGCGAGGCCCTGTACGAGGGGTTCGCGCTGGGGCGGGCGCTGCCGCTGCTGTCGGTGGTCGCACTGACCTCGGCGGTGGCGGTGCTGGTGCGCCGCGTGGTCTGCGTACGGATCGCGGGGCAGCGCCTGCAGAAGCTGCCGGCCGACCGGCCGCGCGGGGTGGACCTGCTGACGGACGACGACGGCCGCGGCAGCTTCCCGGACGCGCAGTACGTGCTGGTCTCCACCGTGGTGCTGGCCTACGCGGCGGTGTCGCTGGCCCGCTTCCCCGACCGGCTGCCGCAGCTGCCATGGGCACTGGCCCTGCTGGTGGCGCTGTCGGCGGCGGTGTACCTCGCGGCGAAGTACGCCGAGGGCAGCCGTCCGCTGGTGCTCTCGGTGGTGCGCAGGCGCGAGCCCGGCGACATCGACGCGGCGGTCCGGCCCGGCGACGACATCGAGATCCGCGGCGTCGGCTTCGTCCCGCCGGGCGCGCAGACCCCGGAGATGCTCGCCCGGCTGGTCGTACGCGTCGGGGCGGTCCACGTGCACGTGCCGCTGGTCCCGGTGGCGGGCGGGTTCACCAACCCCTCGGACTCCGTGCTCACCGTCCCCGTGCCCGCGGAGACCGAGCCGGGCCGCGTCGACGTCCAGGTGGTCACGGCGGCGGGGGTGGAATCCAACCGCTGCATCATCGACGTCGCCGAGTGAACGGGGTAGACATGGGGGCGTGACCCGAACTGACGCCCCATCCGGGCAGCGGACGACCACCCCGCTCAAGGAGCTGGCCACCCGCTACGCGCTCTTCCCGCTGCGGATCTTCCTCGGCGTGACCTTCGTCTACGCAGGCATCGACAAGCTGACGGCCGCGGGCTTCCTCGCGGAGACCGGCAGCGGCTCGGTCGGCGAGATGATGCGCGGGGTGCGCGACACCTCCGCGATCCCCGCCCTGGTGGACCTGGCCCTGAAGGCCCCCGTCGGCTTCGGCGTCGCCATCGCCATCGGGGAGCTCCTCGTCGGCCTCGGCGTGCTCGCCGGGGTGCTGACCCGGGTCGCCGCCGCCGGCGGCCTGCTGATCTCGCTCAGCCTGTGGCTCACCGTCTCCTGGGCCGTGACCCCGTACTACTACGGCAACGACCTGGCGTACCTGATGGCCTGGACCCCGCTGGTCCTCGCGGGGGCGCCCTACTGGTCCTTCGACTCGATGATCCGGTCGCGCTGATCGCGGCGCACGGCGTACGTGACCATCCCGACCAGGGCGGACAGCACCAGCCCGCCCACCGCGAACGGGACCACCAGGAACCACGGCACGTCCGTCTCGCCGGCCGCGTCGAGCAGGTAGAGCACGCCCGCGGCGGTCAGGACCAGCCCCGCCAGCAGCCGTCCCGGCTGGAACTCATGACGCCGCACGGGCCACCTCCACCTGTCCCACGCCCGCTTCCAGACGCAGCTCGATCGTCCCGCCGGCCTCGGTGCCGACGGCCGGGGGCAGGGTCGCCCGCCGGGTCTCCCCCTCGCTCCTGATCCGGATGCCGGGGCCGGTGTCCCCGGGCAGCTCGATGTCGCCGATCCGGATCGACACGTCGGCCTTCGCGGTGACCTCCCGGGGGAGGACCACCTTCAGCCGGCCCGCCTCGATGGAGGCGCGGACGGACACGGTCGCGCCCTTGGGCACGTCCAGGCGGCTCAGGTCCAGGGTGGCCAGCCCCGTCTCCGCCGCGTAGGAGGGGCGTACGTCGGCCACCGCCGCCGGGCGCCAGGCCGTGTTCCGCCAGTCGGTGCCGATCTCGCGCGGCATGGCCACCGCACCGGCGAGCAGCACGGCGGTGAGCAGGCCGAGCAGGACCGTGCCGAAGCCGGTGCGGCCCTTGACGGAGCTGACGGCCAGACCCAGCCCGAAGACGGCGAGCGCGCAGGCCAGGCCGACTTGGAGGGCGTGCCCGAGGGTGCCCTCCTCCCACACCGAAGCGGTGCCGACGCCCCCCGCGAGCAGGGCCAGGACGAACACCCGGCCGCCGATGCCCCCGCGCGGCCGTGCGGGCGCCCCGCGGCGGGGCTTCTCCGGGGCGGGGCCCGGCCGGTCCCGGCCGGGGTCGCCGTCGTCGGGGCCCCAGAGGTAGCCGGCCGAGCCGACCGGGCCAGTGGTGCCGTCCTTGACCAGCGGGTCCCGCCACCAGGAGGGGCTGCCCGGCACCGGCGGCGCCTGCGTCTCGGGCGGCGCCGGGCGGTGCGCGGCCGGGGCCCGCACCTCGGGGGCGGCGGCGCCGCGGTGGCGCCGGGACCAGTAGGCGGCGCCGCCGAGGGCCAGGATGACCAGGACGGAGAAGGCCCCCATCACCCCGTTGTCCAGCATCGACAGGAACAGCGCGCAGCCCACCAGGGCGCTGAACACGGCGGCCAGGGTGGCGCCCTCGACGCGGCCGGTCAGCAGCCGCTTGCCCTCGCTGTCCTCCTCGCCCTCCAGGGGGACCAGCAGCCAGGCGAAGCCGTAGAAGATCAGGCCGACGCCGCCGGTGACGGCGAGCACCCCGAGGACGATCCGGAACACCACCGGGTCCAGGTCGAAGTGCCGGCCCAGGCCGCCGCACACGCCCGCGAGGACCTTGTCGCGCTTGCTGCGGCGCAGGGGCGGCCGCTCGGCGGGGGCCGGTGCCCCGGGATCCCCGGGCGGGGCGTCTCGTACGTCGGTCATGCGTCCATGGTGACGGCCGGTGCGGCCGCCCGGCACCGGGTCCTACCCTGGCGCAACCCTGATATCCCCCCTACCGAACTGGGGGGATGCCCTGATGCCGGTCCGCGTCCGGGCGTGTGACCCTTGGTGGCATGCCCGTAGCCGCCGCTCCCCGCGTACCGCACGCACCCGACCCGGAGGACGTCCCGCAGCGCAAGCTCTACCGCAGCGCCGACGGCCGGATGCTCGGCGGGGTCGCGCGCGGCCTCGCCGGCCACCTCGGGCTGCCCGTGATCTGGGTCCGCCTCGCCTTCCTCGGCATGTTCATGTTCGGGGACGGGCTCGGCGTACTGCTCTACGCGGCGTTCTGGGTGTTCGTACCGCTCGGCCAGGGCGGCAAGACCGGGCACCACTCCTTCTTCGAGACCCTCGCCGACGGCACCCGCCGGGTGCGCAAGCCCGACAAGGGAGCGGTCTCCGGCCTGATCGCGCTGGCCGTCGGGGCGGTCATCTTCTTCTCGCAGCTGCGCTTCGGCGGGGAGAACGGCCGCTACATCTGGCCCACCCTGCTCGTCGGGGCGGGCGTCGTCCTCGTCTGGCGGCAGGCCGACAACGCCCGCCGCGCCCACTGGAGCTCCGCCGGGGACCGGCAGAAGCGCCTGTTCCAGGCGGCCCGCGCGCTCGCCGGCGTCGTCCTCGTCGGCGTGGGCCTGACCGTGTTCATCGTCGTACGGGGCTCCGCGGCCCAGCTCGGCAACCTCCTCACCGCGGTCCTCGCCGTCCTCGTCGGCATAGCCCTGCTCGCCGGACCCTGGCTGATCCGGATGACCCAGGACCTCTCCGAGGAGCGCCTGATGCGCATCCGCGCCCAGGAGCGCGCCGAGGTCGCCGCCCACGTCCACGACTCGGTGCTGCACACCCTCACCCTGATCCAGCGCAACGCCGAGGACGTCGGCGAGGTGCGCCGGCTCGCCCGCGCCCAGGAGCGGGAGCTGCGGAACTGGCTGTACAAGCCGGAGGGCACCGGCAAGGACGAGGCCGAGGAGCCGGCCACGCTGGCCGATGCCGTGAAGAAGACCGCCGCCGACGTGGAGGACCACCACGGCGTCCCGATCGAGGTCGTCGTCGTCGGCGACTGCCCGCTCGACGAGGGCCTCGGCGCCCAGGTCCAGGCCGCGCGCGAGGCGATGGTCAACGCGGCCAAGTACGGTGGCGAGGGTCCCGTGCAGGTGTACGCGGAGGTCGAGGGACAGACGGTGTTCGTGTCCGTGCGGGACCGCGGACCGGGCTTCGACATGGAAGCGGTACCGGACGACCGCATGGGCGTACGAGAATCGATCATCGGCCGGATGCAGCGCAACGGGGGGACCGCGGTGCTGCGGTCCGCGCCCGACGGCGGCACGGTAGTGGAGCTGGAGATGGAGAGGGCGGCGAAGACAGCATGACCGAGGACAACGCGACCACCGGCGGCGCGGACAGGAGGGTCCGGGTGGTCCTCGTCGACGACCACCGGATGTTCCGCACGGGCGTCCAGGCCGAGATCGGCGAGACCGCCCGGACCGGCGTCGAGGTCGTCGGCGAGGCCGCCGACGTGGACCAGGCCGTCACCGTCATCACCGCCACCCGCCCCGAGGTGGTCCTCCTCGACGTGCACCTGCCCGGCGGCGGCGGCGTCGAGGTGCTGCGGCGCTGCGCCCCGCTGATGGCGGCCGCCGAGAACCCGGTGCGGTTCCTGGCGCTGTCGGTGTCGGACGCCGCCGAGGACGTCATCGGCGTCATCCGCGGCGGCGCCCGCGGCTACGTCACCAAGACCATCACCGGCACCGACCTGGTGGACTCCGTCTTCCGCGTGCAGGACGGGGACGCGGTGTTCTCGCCCCGCCTGGCCGGCTTCGTGCTCGACGCCTTCGCCTCGACGGACGCCCCGCCGGTGGACGAGGACCTCGACCGGCTCACCCAGCGCGAGCGGGAGGTGCTGCGGCTGATCGCGCGCGGGTACGCGTACAAGGAGATCGCCAAGCAGCTGTTCATCTCGGTGAAGACGGTGGAGTCCCACGTCTCGGCGGTGCTCCGCAAGCTCCAGCTCTCCAACCGGCACGAGCTGACCCGCTGGGCGACGGCCCGCCGACTGGTCTGACCTGCGGATGAACCGGGGGTGACGCCCCGGGGCAGGGCCCCGGGGTGTGATCCACGCCGCAGTCGGGCAGGGCAACCGGAAGGCACCGCGGCGGGTCTTGGGTGGCGTGATGAGCCTGACCGGGACCCCCCTCTTCGCGACGGCGGTCGCCCTGACCGTGTCCGCCGTCGTGCTGCCGCTGGCCGTGTGGAGCAAGGTGCGCGGCCCCGCCGCCGCCCGCGTCGCCACCCGCGCGCTGATGGTGCTGTTCGCCCAGGTCACCGCCGTCGCCCTGGTCTTCCTCGGGCTCAACCGGGAGATGAACTTCTACGTCTCCTGGGCCGACCTCATGGGCACCGGCCAGTACGTCCAGGCCGCCCCCGACCTCGGCCCCGACGGAATGGGCGGGAAGAAGGCCGAGGAGGTCAAGGAGGAGCCCAAGGTCCGGCAGGAGTTCACCCCGGTCGAGGGCCTCGGCGGGCGGGTGAAGAAGACCGAGCTCGACGGGAAGATCTCCGGCGTCAAGGGCGACGTCATGGTGTGGCTGCCGCCGCAGTACGACGACCCCGCCCACAAGGACAAGAAGTTCCCCGTGGTCGAGCTGATCCCGGGCATACCCGGCACCGGCAAGTCCTGGTTCCAGGGCCTCAAGGCGCACGAGGTGCTGGAGCCGCTGATGAAGGAGGGCAAGGTCCAGCCCTTCATCCTGGTCTCCCCGCGCGCCATGCTGCTCGGCAACGGCGACACCGGCTGCGCCAACATCCCCGGCAAGGTCAACGCCGACAGCTGGTTCAGCGTCGACGTCCGCAAGATGGTCACCGACAACTTCCGGGCCTCCGACGAGGCCCGCACCTGGGGCGTGGCCGGCTACTCGGCGGGCGCGTACTGCGCCGCCAAGCTGGCGATCCTGCACCCCGACCGCTACAGCGCCGCCGTCTCCCTCTCCGGCTACAACGACCCCGGGCAGGAGCCCAGCTCGCTGGTGGCCAAGGACCCGGAGCTGCGCCGCACCCACAACCTCAAGGAGCTGCTCAAGGCGCAGCCCGCGCCCCCGGCGGTCGCGCTGTGGATGTCGGGCGCCGAGCACGACGGCTACCTGTCCGGGACCGACCTGAAGGCCCTCGCGCAGAACCCCACCACCGTGCACGCCGAGAAGATCACCGGCGGGCACAACCTGGAGGCGTGGTCGAAGCAGCTCCCGCAGACCTTCGGCTGGCTCAGCCAGCAGGTCAAGACGCCGTAGCGGCGGACCCTACGCGGGGCGGGAGGCGCCGGCCCAGGGCATGGAGTCCACCGGCGCCAGCCGGACCGTGGAGCCCGGGCGCGGGGCGTGGATCATCTGGCCGTTGCCGACGTACATGCCGACGTGGGTGACCCCCGAGTAGAAGAAGACCAGGTCCCCGGGGGCCAGCTGGTCCCGGGAGACCCGCCGGCCCGCGTTGATCTGGGTGTAGGTGGTGCGGGGCAGGGACACCCCGGCCGCGCGCCACGCCGCCTGGGTCAGCCCGGAGCAGTCGTACGAGCCCGGTCCCGTCGCGCCCCAGACGTACGGCTTGCCGATCGCCCCGTACGCGAAGGCCACCGCGCGGGCGGCGCGCGAGCCGTCGGTCGCCGGGGGCGGGGTGTGGGGGCCGCCCGCCGGGTCGGTCCCGACGGCGGCGGCGGTGCCCGTCTGCGCCTCGTACGCGGCCCGCTCCTCGGCGGTGAGCCGGGCCAGCAGCTGCCGGGCGGTGGCGAGCCGGTCCTCGACGACGGTCTTCTGCTCGGCGAGCTCGTGCTGGCGGTCGCGCAGGTCCGCGAGCCGGCCGGCGGCCTGGTCGCGCAGCCGCCCGACCTCGTCGAGGCCGCGCTTGACGGCGGCGACCTCGGCGGCGGTCCGGTCGCCGGCCCGGGTGAGCATGCCGGCCCGGTCCAGGTACTCCTGCGGGTCGGCGGCCATGGCCAGCTGGAGGGCCGGGCCCAGGCCGCCGCTGCGGTACTGGGAGGCGGCGAGCGAGCCGAGGGCGCTGCGGGCCGTGTTCAGCCGGTCGGTCTTGCGGGCGGTCTCCTCGCGCAGGCCGGTCAGTGCCCGCTCGGCCTCCTCGGACCTCGCCTTCGCCCCGTTGTACTTCTCCGTCGCCGCCTCGGCCTCCCCGTAGAGCCGGTCGACCTCCGCCTTGACCTGGGCGGGGCTCTGCTGGGGGTCGGCGTGCGAGGTGCCTTCGAAGGCGGTGGCGGTGGCAGCGCCCGCGAGGGCGAGGGTGGCGGCCGTGCGTACGGTGCCGCCGGAGAACGGGCGCTGCCTGGGCTTTCGATGACTGGCCACGGGGGCCTCACGTCCTTCCGCTCGTCCCGCAGGTCTGGGGGAGGTCTCGGGGGAGGACGCTAGGCCCGGAGGTAACGGGCAGATGACGGTTGATCGGAACTGGCCTGCTCCGACCGGGGTTGGATCTTGCCTGACCGGTCAGTGCCAGAGGACGGCGATAAAGATGTTGGCGACGGTCAGGCCGCCCACCGCCGCGAAGAGCCCCTTCTCCACGTGCTCCTCGTCCCGCTTGACGTAGACGAGCGCCAGGATCACGAACAGGATCGCCAGCTTCACGCCTATCTTGACGTGGTCGAGCGGGGCACCGTCGCCCATCTCGCGGAAGCCCACCAGCAGCACGCCGGTGACGAGCATGGTCAGTGCGCCGTGCAGCATCGCGGGCACGAAACGTGCCGTACCGGCGCCCATCGCCTTCATCTGGGTCAGGAACCCGCCGAGGAGGGAGGCGATGCCGATGATGTGCAGGCCGACGAAGATGTTGGTCAGAACGGTCATGGCGCCGAGGGTACGGGGCGCCCTCCGCCCACGATTTTCCGGGGGCGGGACCGGCTGTCGGTCCGGGCCCCTAAACTCGGAAGGCGATGAGCAGCCTCTTTGACGACAGCTTCCTGGCCGACCTCACCCCCTCCGACGAGGTCCCGCCGCCGCCCGAGGAGCACCCCGAGCCGGAGCCCGGCACGGACGACCTCTTCGGGGGCGCCTTCGACCTGCCCATGAGCGGGGACGCCTACTACCGGGACGGCGCCCCGCGCCCCGTCATCGACCCGGCGACGCTCCTGGACGGGCTGAACGAGCAGCAGGCCGCCGCCGTGGTCCACGCGGGCTCGCCGCTGCTCATCGTGGCCGGCGCCGGCTCCGGCAAGACCCGGGTGCTCACCCACCGCATCGGCCACCTGCTGTCCGCGCGGAACGTCCACCCGGGCCAGATCCTGGCGATCACCTTCACCAACAAGGCCGCCGGCGAGATGAAGGAACGCGTCGAGGGCCTGGTCGGCCCGCGCGCGAACGCCATGTGGGTGTCCACCTTCCACAGCGCCTGCGTGCGCATCCTGCGCCGCGAGTCGAAGCGGCTCGGCTTCACCTCGTCGTTCTCGATCTACGACGCGGCCGACTCGAAGCGCCTGATGGCGCTCGTCTGCCGGGACCTGGACCTGGACCCGAAGAAGTTCCCGCCCAAGTCCTTCAACGCCAAGATCTCGAACCTCAAGAACGAGCTGATCGACGAGGACGCCTTCGCCGCCCAGGCCGCCGACGGGTTCGAGAAGACCCTCGCCCAGGCGTACGCGATGTACCAGGGGCGGCTGCGCGAGGCCAACGCCCTCGACTTCGACGACATCATCATGACCACGGTCCACCTCCTCCAGGCCTTCCCGGACGTGGCCGAGCACTACCGGCGCCGCTTCCGCCACGTCCTGGTCGACGAGTACCAGGACACCAACCACGCCCAGTACACGCTGGTGCGCGAGCTCGTCGGCCCCGGCTACCCGGACCTGCCGCCCGCCGAGCTGTGCGTGGTGGGTGACGCCGACCAGTCGATCTACGCCTTCCGCGGCGCGACGATCCGCAACATCCTCCAGTTCGAGGAGGACTACAAGGACGCGACGACGATCCTGCTCGAGCAGAACTACCGCTCCACGCAGACGATCCTGTCGGCGGCCAACGCGGTCATCGAGCGCAACGAGAACCGCCGCGCCAAGAACCTGTGGACCCAGGCCGGCACGGGCGCCGTGATCACCGGCTACGTCGCCGACACCGAGCACGACGAGGCCCAGTTCGTCGCCGACGAGATCGACCGGCTCACGGACGCCGGCGACGCCAAGGCCGGCGACGTCGCGATCTTCTACCGGACCAACGCGCAGTCCCGCGTGTTCGAGGAGATCTTCATCCGCGTCGGACTCCCGTACAAGGTCGTCGGCGGCGTCCGCTTCTACGAGCGCAAGGAGGTCCGGGACGTCCTGGCCTACCTGCGCGTCCTCGCCAACCCCGAGGACAACGTCCCGCTCCGCCGGATCCTGAACGTGCCCAAGCGCGGCATCGGCGAGCGCGCCGAGGCGATGATCGACGCCCTCGCGCTGCGCGAGAAGATCACCTTCCCGCAGGCCCTGCGCCGCGTCGACGAGGCCTTCGGCATGGCCGCCCGCTCCACCAACGCCGTCAAGCGGTTCAACGTGCTGATGGAGGAGCTGCGTACGATCGCGGACTCCGGCGCGGGCCCCGCCGTGGTGCTGGAGGCGGTGCTGGAGCGCACCGGGTACCTCGCCGAGCTCCAGGCCTCGACCGACCCGCAGGACGAGACCCGGATCGAGAACCTCCAGGAGCTCGCGGCCGTGGCCCTGGAGTTCGAGCAGGCCCGGGAGGCCGCGGCGACCGAGGCCGCCGAGACCGGCGCCCCGGCTCCCGGGTCCGGCACCCTCGCCGAGTTCCTGGAGCAGGTCGCGCTCGTCGCCGACTCCGACCAGATCCCGGACGAGGACACCGACGGCTCGGGCGTCATCACGCTGATGACCCTGCACACCGCCAAGGGCCTGGAGTTCCCGGTGGTCTTCCTGACCGGCATGGAGGACGGGGTCTTCCCGCACATGCGCGCGCTCGGGCAGACCAAGGAACTGGAGGAGGAGCGCCGCCTCGCCTACGTGGGCATCACCCGGGCCCGCGAGCGGCTGTACCTGACCCGTTCCGGCATGCGCAGCGCGTGGGGGACGCCCTCGTACAACCCGCCCTCGCGGTTCCTGGAGGAGATCCCGGCCGAGTACCTCCAGTGGAAGCGCACGGGCGCCGCGCAGAAGCCCGCGGGTCCGGTGCGCGGGTCCGGGTACGGCTCGTCCTCCGGCAAGGCCTCCTTCGGGACCTCGCCCGAGGCGTTCCTGTCCTCGTCGCGGACCAAGTCGGGCCCGTCGGGGTTCGCCACGCGCCGGGCCGCCGACAAGCCGGTCGTCGCGCTGTCCGTCGGGGACCGGGTCACCCACGACCAGTTCGGGCTGGGCACCGTCATGGAGGTCCGGGGCGCCGGCGCGGACGCGCAGGCCACCATCGACTTCGGGGACGCCAAGCCGAAGCGGCTGCTGCTGCGCTACGCGCCGGTGCAGAAGCTGTAGGAGTCGCGGGACGGGTCCGGCGGCCGGGGCCTTCGGGCCCCGGCGTTCACCGCCGTCGGATCAGCTCGGGTCCAGGCCGTGGCTGCGCAGCCAGGCCGCGGGGTCGACCGCGGACCCGCCGCCGGGCCGTACCTCGAAGTGGAGGTGCGGGCCGGTGGAGTTGCCCGAGTTGCCGGAGTACGCGATGACGTCGCCGGCCTTGACCTTGCCGGACCGGATCTTGGTGCTGCCGAGGTGGCAGTACCAGGTCTCGGTGCCGTCGGGGGAGGTCACTATGGCCATGTTGCCGTAGGCGCTGTTCCACTGGGTGCGCACGGTGCCGTCGGTGGCCGCCATGACGGGAGTGCCGTAGCCGACGGGGAAGTCGATGCCGGTGTGCACCGACATCCACATGCCGCCGGCCTGGCCGAAGCTGGCGCTCAGGCCGTGCTGGGCGACGGGCACCGCGAACTTGGGCCGGGCCGCTTCCTTGGCCGCGGCTTCCTCGGCCCGCTTCTTCTTCTCGTCTTCCTGGCGCTGCTTGAGGTCGATGCGCTCCTGGGTGCGGCTCGCGCGGTCCGCGAAGTCGCCCGCGTCGGCGCTGAGCGCCGCCAGCTGCGTGTCGAGCTTGTTGTTCGCCTCGACCGGCTTCACCGAGGACGGGTCCGGGGCGGCCATCGTGGTGGTCTCCTCGGACGGCTTGTCGCCACCGGTGAGTCCGCCGACGGAGGCGGCTGCCACGCCCGCGACGCCCATCACGCATGCGGAGGGCACGGCCACCGTCAGCAGGGCGGACCGCTTGGCCGGGCTGCGCCGGCGGCTGCCGGCGGCCGCGCCGGTGCCGCCCTTGGCCGCGTTGCCCCGGCCCGACCCGGCCTTGCCGCCGGCCCTGCGGCCGGCCCGGGAGCCGGGGGCGGAAGCGGTGGCGGACGGGGTGACCGGCATGGCCTGCGTGGCCATGTCGTGCACGGTGCCGTCCGGGAAATCCGGCTCGTCCCCGGCCGTGACGGAGACGGGCTCGAAGACGGAGGTCTCGTCGTCGGCGTACGGGTCGGTGTCCGCGGTCTCCGTGAACACGGGGACGACGGTCGTGGCCTCGTAGCCGGTGGCCGCGGTCGCGTCGGCCGCGCCGCCGTTCCAGGCGGTGGCGTCGTACGTGCCGGTTTCCTGCCCGTAGCCGGGGAGGGTCCAGTGGCCGGTCTGCTCCGCGGCGGAGTGGTCGTAGCCCAGGGGGGCCGACGGGTACTCGGCGGCCGCGGCGTTCCAGGCGCTCGCGTCGTACTGGCCCGTGGTGTCCTCGGGGACGGTCTGGGCCGGGACGCTCGAAAGGTAACTCTCCGGAGCGGACCACGCGGTGCTGTCGTACGAGCCGGTGTCGGCCGCGGACGGGTACGCCCCGTACGCGTCGTACGTTCCATAACTGCCGGAAGCAGCGTGGTCCGTGACGAACTGATACCCCTGGCCCTGCGTTTCAAAGGACGCATATGCCTGGTCACCAGCGAAAGTGGTGGTGGAAAGGCCGTCGTACCCGTAATCCGGATACTGGCCCGACGTCGGGCGGTCGTTCACCAACTTCTCTTTCGCCTCGGCAGTGTGGGGCCTGGGTGGCCGGGGAACTCAAGGTTCACCGGAGGAGAGCAGTGGCGTGACTGTACCCGGCGGTTACTCACCTCGACAATCTTCCGGCGGCTCCGTCCTCAGCGGAACCGGGCATTCGGCCGTCTTTCGGCCGTCGCGAGACCGAGCCTTGGCCTTGAGTTCGAAATTCGTTCGACTGGTGGTCGACCGGTGTTGTACGCACGGGCCCGCGGACGGCGGGCCGTGCGCGCGGCCTCAGACGACCAGGCTCCGGCCGCCCGTTCCCGTCCCGCGGGCGGTCTCCGCCGGGCGGGGCGCGCCGTCCGCGGCGCGCAGCGGACCGTCCAGGGCACGCCGGACGGCCGTGATGACGGCGGGATGGACGGGGAGGGCGAGGTGGCCGATTCCGGTGACCTCCACGTTCGTGGCGTCCAGGTCCGGGTGGTCGATGCGGGCCGCCCCGGTCGGCGCCATCAATGCGTCGAACTCGCTCCAGAACGCCACGAACCGGGTCCGGCAGCCGGGCGCGGGCTCGCGCAGCTCGGCCATCACCTCGGAATCCGGGCGCATCTGGCGGACCAGGGGGTGGGCGTCCATGAAGGGCGCGACCCGGGTGCCGCCGTGCGGGGTCCCCAGGGTGACCACCGTCCGCACGTGCGCGTCGCCGCCGAGCCGCTGGACGTAGTACCGCGCGACCAGCCCGCCGAGGCTGTGCCCGATCAGGTCCACCCGATCCCGGCCGCTGCGCTCGCACAGCTCCTCGACGCGCCGGGCGAGGTGGCGGGCCGTCACGCGCAGGTCGCGGCTGAAGGGGGAGTGGTTGTACGTCTCCACGCGCCGCAGGCCGCCCGCGCCGAGGGCCCGGCGCAGCAGGACGAACACCGAGCGGTTGTCGGTGAAGCCGTGCAGGAGCAGCACCGGCGGCGGCTGTCCGGGCGTCCGCGCGGCGGGCAGGTCCGGCGGGCGCTCCTCCCGCATCCCGGTGGGGTAGAGCAGGAGGTGTCCGGCGAGCACCGCCGCCTCCAGGACCGCCGCCCGCAGTGCGGCGCCCGTGCACGGCACGGGCAGCGGCGCGATCGTCAGCCCCATGACGGCCTCCCCCTGGACCATTCGGGTACGGGGCCGTACCGCCGCGCGGCCCGCCACCGTGCCGTGCGGCTGTCGGCGCGGTGGCGGGGCGACGGGGCGGTGGTGAATCAACGGCGTCCCACGTGTGATTTCCCCCTCCCCGTTGACCGTGAAACGGTGCGGTGCGCAATGCTGTACTTAACGTTCGTTCACTCGGGAGGCAGTGCGATGGGTGTGACCGGTCCGATCCGTGTGGTGGTGGCCAAGCCGGGTCTCGACGGCCACGACCGCGGCGCCAAGGTGATCGCGCGGGCGCTGCGCGACGCCGGTATGGAGGTCATCTACACCGGCCTCCACCAGACCCCCGAGCAGATCGTGGACACCGCCATCCAGGAGGACGCGGACGCCATCGGCCTCTCGATCCTCTCCGGGGCGCACAACACGCTCTTCGTCCGCGTCATCGAGCTCCTCAAGGAGCGCGACGCGGAGGACATCAAGGTCTTCGGCGGCGGGATCATCCCGGAGGACGACATCGCCCCGCTCAAGGAGAAGGGCGTCGCCGAGATCTTCACGCCCGGCGCCACCACCACCGCGATCGTGGACTGGGTCAACGCGCACGTCCGCCAGGGCTGACACCGGCCCCCGGGAAGCCCCGTCCGGCCCCGCCGCCAGCGCTCAGGCGGCCGGGGCCAGTTCCGCGAGCATCGCCTCGCGCAGCCGGAGGGTGGCCACCAGCCGCTGGAAGGCCTCCGCCCAGTAGGCGGCGGCTCCCGGCGAGGTCTCCGGCGGGTCCTGGGCGGCGGCCGTCAGGGACTCCAGGCGGTCCGCCTCCGCCGGGTCGAGGCAGCGCTCGGCCAGGCCCATCACCCCGCTGAAGCTCCACGGGTAACTGCCCGCCTCGCGCGCCGCGTCCAGCGCGTCCACCACGGCCCGGCCCAGCTCCCCCGTCCAGGGGACCAGGCAGACGCCGAGCAGCTGGAAGGCCTCCGAGAGCCCGTGGGCGCGCACGAACTCCGCGACCCACCCGGCCCGCTCCCGCTCGGGCAGCGTCTCCAGCAGCTTCGCCCGCTCCGCGAGGGACGCCGTGCCCGGGCCCGCCGCGGGCGGCGCGGACGCGGGGCCCAGCAGCGCCTTCGACCAGAGCGGGTCGCGCTGGCGCACCGCCGCCCGGCACCAGGCCGCGTGGATCTCCTCCGCCCAGCCCTCCGCCACCGGCAGCGCCACGATCTCCGCCGGCGCGAGCCCGCCGAAGCGGTCCCGCCAGCACGACAGCGGAGCCGCCTCCACCAACTGGCCCAGCCACCAGGCCCGCTCCCCGCGCCCGGCCGGCGGCCGCTTGACCACCCCGTCGCGCAGCATGCCCGCGTCGCACTCCGCCGGGGGCACCACCGCCTCCGGGCCGACGCAGGCCAGCGCCCGCTCCGCCATCCGCCCGGCCAGCGCCGAGGCGGGCAACGCGGACAGCAGTTCGGCGGCGGTCGCCCGGACGTTGCGGCTGCGGTCGCCCAGCGCCGCCTCCAGGAACGGCTCGTCCCCGTCGGACAGCCCGGAGCGCAGGGAGTCGAGGAACATCAGCCGGTCCTCGGCCCGCTCCGTGGCCCAGGTCGTGGCCAGCAGCCGGTGCGCCGCCGCCGGCTCGTGCGCCCGGACCGCGCCGAGCAGGGCGACCCGCTCCGCGAACAGCCCCTCCTCCCACAGCCGGGCCACCGCCTCCGCGTCGGCCGGGTCGGGCAGCTCCCCGCCGCCGCCCGCCGCGCCGCGCAGGGCGAACCGCCACTCCGGGTTCAGCCCGGCCAGCCACAGCCCCCGCGCCCCGGCCAGGGCCAGCGCCTGCGGACGCAGGTCGGTCCGGGCCCGGGCCGCGTCCAGCAGCGCCGGGACCAGGGCCGACGGCGCCCGGTACCCGTGCCGCGCGGCGGCGGCCAGCCACTGCGGGAGCAGCTCCGTCAGGTCCGGGGCGGCACCGCGGCGTCCGCTGCCGCCGGCCGCCGCCGTCCGGCCGGCCAGCAGCTGCGCCAGCCGCCGCCCGGCGGCCTCCGGAGGCGCCGGGCGCGGATCGCGCGCCGCGGGCACCGGCCGCCGGGCCGCCTCGGCGGGCCGCAGTCCGGCGCGGCGCCGCAGCGTCTGCACGGCCGCCGCGTCGAGCAGCGCCTCCGGTGAGCCGCCCCGCCGCCCGGTGCCCAGCAGCGCGGCGGTGACCAGCTCCTCCCAGTCCCGGTGCGCGCCGGCGCCCTCGTCCGCCTGCCCCATCGAACCCCTCCCTCTCCCGTGCCCGCCGGTCGTGCGCCGTCGTTCGCGCTTCGTCGTCCGTACGTCTTCGGTCGTGCGTCTTCGGTCGTGCGTCGTGCCGGTCCGGGCCGCGGCCCCGACCCCCGTGCGGGGCCGCGGCTCCGGAACCGCCGTGTCGGCGTGGTCAGCTGGCGTGGTTGTCGTTCATGAAAGCCCCCCGGCTCCTCGTCCTCGCGGCGGCGCCCCCGCGCCGCCGCGTCCTCCACGTCGGTCTGCCAGACGGCATGGATCCCCCCAGGCCCCCAGCGTTTTCGGTTGGTTTGCCGCCCCGTCAGACCAGCGGCACCGGCTCGGGCGAGCCGGGCTGCCAGGCCGTCAGCGGAGTGAAGCCGCGGTGGCCGCACTCGCCGAAGACCGTGACGGGCCCGCCGCCCGAGAGGGCGGCCAGCTGCCACAGCCCGGACCGCGAACGGCCCGGCGGCAGCGCCACCGGCAGTGCGGACGTCCCCTGCGCGTCCGCCAGCTGCCAGGCCGCCTCGCCCCCCTCGCCCGGCACCGGGACCACGGGGCCGAGGACCACCGGCCAGGACTCCAGCCACGGGTCCTCGCGCAGCGCGGTCCCGTAGGCCTCCAGGGCCTCGCCGGTGCTCACCCCGGGCGGAGTGCGGGCGGCCGGCACCGCGGCCGCGGTACGGTCCCCCAACTCCGCCCGCAGCCCCGCAGACCCGGGCCGGAAGCGGGCTTCCGCCTCCAGCACCAGCCCGACGGGCAGGGCCAGCCCCGGCGGCCGGCCCGGCGGACCGAAGTCCAGGACCAGCGCCGGGCGTCCGCCCTCCAGCCCGCGCAGCCATGTCCGGCGGGTGGTGAGCCGTCCGTCCGGGGACGCCGAGTCGTACTGGGCCAGTACGAGCCAGCGGTCCCGGACGGTCTCGCCCCCCGGCGGAGACGGCAGCCCCACCCGGCTCCGGACGGTCGCGGCCAGCGGCTCCGGCAGCCCGGACACCCCCAGCCAGGCCCTGTCCAGCAGGTGCAGCAGCGCGAACTCCTCAAGCATCCGGGCGGGCCAGCCGGCGCCGCAACCGGGTATTGCCCCCAACTCCCGTACCCGCGCGGCCAGTCCGGGCGCCTGGGCGTCGACCATGCGGGCCGCGACCTCCTCCCACGGCGCGTAGCCGGCCTGCTGCTGCCCGGCGATCCCGCCGCGCAGCAAATCCGCCAGCCGCTGTTCCAGCTCGGCGACGCCCGCCCCGATCCGGCCGGCCCGCCGCTCCGCCCGTCTGCGGGCCGCCTCCGCGTCCACCGGGGCGGCGGCCGCCGGGCGCGCCGCCTTCGCCGCGCGCCCCGCGAGCCATTCCCCCGCCCAGTCGGGCGGTTCGGCCGGATCGCCGAACCCCTCCGCCGCCCAGAGCAGGAGCAGCCCCAGGGCGTGCTTGCACGGGAACTTCCGGCTCGGGCAGGAGCACGTGTACGCGGGCCCCGACAGGTCGACGACCGTCCGGTACGGCGTACTGCCGCTGCCCTTGCACGACCCCCACAGCGCATCGGAAGCGGAACCTCCGGTAAGCGACCACGGACCCGCCGCGCCCAGCCTGCCCCCCGCCTTGCGCGACGCGTCGTCAGGAGCCAGAGCCAGTACCTGTTCCGCCGTCCAGCGGACCCCCTGCTCAGTCATGGGAACCACCGTAGAGACCCCCACTGACAATCGCCCTGACCTGCAACGACGCCCGGAACAAGGGGCGTTGTCAGTGGCATGGTGCACGGTGGTCGAAGCAGTCGGGAGCGGCTGCCGAGCATTGGAGGGGGACCATGACCACGCCCGAGAGCAGCACCGGAACCGAGGCCCTGCGACCGCACGCCGAAGACGCCTTCGCGCACGAACTGAAAGCCCTCGCGGCCCAGGACGACCGGCCCCGCCCGGCCCGCTGGAAGCTCTCCCCGTGGGCCGTGGCCACCTACCTCCAGGGCGGCACCCTCACCGACGGGACCGTCATCACGCCCAAGTACGTCGGGCCGCGCCGGATCGTCGAGGTCGCCGTCACCACCCTCGCCACCGACCGCGCCCTCCTCCTGCTCGGCGTCCCCGGCACCGCCAAGACCTGGGTGTCCGAACACCTCGCCGCCGCCGTCAGCGGGGACTCCACCCTCCTCGTCCAGGGCACCGCCGGCACCCCCGAGGAAGCCATCCGCTACGGCTGGAACTACGCCCGCCTCCTCGCCCACGGCCCGAGCCGCGAAGCCCTCGTCCCCAGCCCCGTCATGCGGGCCATGGCCGAGGGCACGACCGCCCGCGTCGAGGAGCTGACCCGCATCCCGGCCGACGTGCAGGACACGCTCATCACCGTCCTGTCCGAGAAGACCCTCCCGATACCGGAGCTCGGCGAGGAGGTGCAGGCCGTGCGCGGCTTCAACCTCATCGCCACCGCCAACGACCGCGACCGCGGGGTCAACGAGCTCTCCAGCGCGCTGCGCCGCCGCTTCAACACCGTGGTCCTGCCGCTGCCCGCCACCGCCGACGCCGAGGTCGACATCGTCGCCCGCCGCGTCGACCAGATGGGCCGCGCCCTGGACCTGCCCGCCGCGCCCGAGGGACTGGAGGAGATCCGCCGGGTCGTCACCGTCTTCCGGGAACTGCGCGACGGCGTCACCGACGACGGCCGTACCAAGGTCAAGTCCCCCAGCGGCACCCTGTCCACCGCCGAGGCCATCTCCGTGGTCACCGGCGGCCTCGCCCTGGCCGCGCACTTCGGGGACGGCGTCCTGCGCCCCTCCGACGTGGCCGCCGGGATCCTCGGGGCCGTCGTCCGCGACCCGGCCGCCGACCGCCTCGTCTGGCAGGAGTACCTGGAGGCCGTCGTCCGCGAGCGGGACGGCTGGAAGGACTTCTACCGCGCCTGCCGGGAGGTGACGGCATGAGCCCCGGCACCGCGGGACCGCTGCTGCTGGGCATCCGCCACCACGGTCCCGGCTCGGCCCGCGCGGTGCGGGCCGCGCTGGACCGGGCGCAGCCGAAGGCCGTGCTGGTCGAGGGGCCGCCCGAGGGGGACGCGCTGCTCGCACTGGCCGCCGACCCCGGGATGCGCCCGCCCGTCGCCCTGCTCGCCCACGCCGCCGACGACCCCGCCAGGGCCGCCTTCTGGCCGCTGGCCGACTTCTCCCCGGAGTGGGTCGCCATCCGCTGGGCACAGGCCCGGGACGTGCCGGTCCGCTTCATCGACCTGCCCGCCGCGCACGCGCTGGCCGCGCCCGCGGAGGACGGGCCGGACGGGCCGGGGCCGGGCGACGGGGGAGCCGGACCGGTGGCGGTCGATCCGCTCGCCGTGCTCGCGGAGACCGCCGGATACGAGGACCCCGAGCACTGGTGGGAGGACGTCGTCGAGCACCGGGGCACGGGGGAGGTGCGGGACCCGCCGGCCGTCTTCGAGGCGCTGGCGGAGGCCATGGGCGCCCTGCGCGAGACCTACGGAGACGGCGGCCGCCCCCGCGACCTGATCCGCGAGGCGCACATGCGCCAGCGGATGCGGGCGGCCCGCAGGGAGTTCGGGGACGACTACGCCGTGGTGTGCGGGGCCTGGCACGTCCCGGCCCTGCGGGCCAGGACCACGGTCGCGGCCGACCGGGCCCTGCTCACCGGGCTGCCCAAGGTCAAGGTGGAGACCACCTGGGTGCCGTGGAGCCACCGCAGGCTCGCCCGGGCCGGCGGGTACGGCGCGGGCGTCACCTCGCCCGGCTGGTACGCGCACCTGTTCGCGGCCCGGGACCGGCCCGTCGAGCGGTGGCTGACCAAGGTCGCCGGACTGCTGCGGGAGGAGGACCGGCAGGTCTCCCCGGCCCACGTGATCGAGGCGGTCCGGCTGGCGCAGACGCTGGCCGCCGTGCGCGGCCGCCCGCTGCCCGGCCTCACCGAGACCCTCGAAGCGGTCCGGGCCGTGATGTGCGACGGTTCCGACGTCCCGCTCGCCCTGGTCGAGGACCGGCTCGTCGTCGGGAACGTGCTCGGCGAGGTCCCGGACTCGGCGCCCGTCGTACCGCTCCAGCGGGACCTGACGCGCCGGCAGCGCACGCTGCGGCTCAAGGCGGAGGCGCAGCGGCGGGAGCTGGAGCTGGACCTGCGCAAGGAGTCCGACGCGGCCAAGTCCCTGCTGCTGCACCGGCTGCGGCTGCTCGGCATCGACTGGGGGACCCCGACGGCCTCCCGGAGCGGCACGGGCACCTTCCGGGAGACCTGGCGGCTGTGCTGGGAGCCGGAGCTGTCGGTGCGGGTCGCCGAGGCCGGCATCTGGGGCACCACCGTGCCGGGGGCCGCCACCGCGAAGGCCGAGGCCGACGCGGCGGCCGCCCGGGAGCTCGGGGAGGTCACCGCACTGGCCGAGCGGTGCCTGCTGGCCGGACTCTCGGACGCCCTGCCCGCGGTGCTGCGGGCGCTCGCCGACCGGGCCGCGCTGGACACGGACGTGGCCCGGCTCGCCGGGGCGCTGCCCGCGCTGGCGCGCTCGCTGCGGTACGGGGACGTGCGGGGGACCGACGCGGAGGCGCTCGGCACGGTCGCCGCCGGGCTCGCGGAGCGGATCTGCGTGGCCCTGCCGCCCGCCTGCGCGGCCGGGCTCGACGCCGACGCGGCGGCGGAGCTGCGGGGCCACGTCGACGGGGTGCACGGGGCGGTCGGCCTGCTCGCCGACGCGGACCCCGGGCTCCGGGAGCGCTGGGCGGCGGTGCTGCGCACGCTGGCCGGGCGGGACACCGTGCCCGGGGGGATCCGCGGGCGGGCCGCGCGGCTGCTGCTGGACGACGGCCGGCTCCCGGCGGGCGAGACGGCGCGGCTGATGGGGCTCGCCGTGTCCCCGGCGGCCTCCCCGGCCGACGCGGCGGGCTGGATCGAGGGCTTCGCCGGGGGCCCCGGCGGCGGGACGCTGCTGGTCCACGACGAGCGGCTGCTGGGGCTGGTCGACGCCTGGCTGACGGCGGTGCCGGAGGGCGCCTTCATCGACGTGCTGCCCCTGCTGCGGCGCACGTTCGGGGCGTACGAGCCGGGGGTGAAGCGGACCCTGGGCGAGCTGGCCCGGCGCGTCCCGGGCACCCGCACGGCACCCGCCGGCGCCCCGCCGGGCTTCGCCCCGGACCTGGACCCGGCCCGCGCGGACGCGGTCGCGGACCTGGCCCGGCTGCTCCTGGGGACGGCGCCGGTACACGCGGAACGAGAGGGGATCGGGAGATGACGGAGAGCGGCACGCAGACCGCCGGGGACGAGCGGCTGCGGCGGTGGCGGCTGGTGCTCGGCGGCGAGGGCGACGGCACGGGCCGCGCCCTCGGCGGGCGGGACGCGGCGATGGACGGGGCGCTCGGGGCGCTCTACGGCGGCGGCCGGGCCCCGGGGGAGCGGTCCGGCGGGCTCGGCGGGTCCGCGCCGCGCGTCGCGCGCTGGCTCGGGGACATCCGTACGTACTTCCCGAGCCCGGTGGTCCAGGTCATGCAGCGGGACGCCATCGAGCGGCTCGGCCTGTCCGCGCTGCTGCTGGAGCCGGAGATGCTGGAGGCGGTCGAGCCGGACGTCCACCTCGTCGGCACCCTGCTGTCGCTGAACGGGGCGATGCCCGACACGACCCGGGAGACGGCGCGGGCCGTGGTCCGCAAGGTGGTCGAGCAGCTGGAGAAGCGGCTCGCGGCGCGCACCCGGGCCACGCTGACGGGCGCCCTGGACCGCTCCGCGCGGGTCGGCCGCCCCCGCCACCACGACATCGACTGGGACCGGACCATCCGGGCCAACCTGAAGAACTACCTGCCCGAGCACCGGACCGTCGTGCCCGAGCGGCTGGTCGGCTACGGCCGCGCCTCGCGGGCGGTGAAGAAGGAGGTGGTCCTCTGCATCGACCAGTCGGGTTCGATGGCGGCCTCGGTCGTCTACGCCTCCGTCTTCGGCGCCGTCCTCGCCTCCATGCGCTCGATCGCCACCCGGCTGGTCGTCTTCGACACGGCCGTGGTCGACCTGACGGACCGGCTCGACGACCCGGTGGACGTCCTCTTCGGCACCCAGCTGGGGGGCGGCACGGACATCAACCGGGCCCTGGCCTACTGCCAGTCCAAGATCACCCGACCGGCCGACACGGTCGTCGTCCTGATCAGCGATCTCTACGAGGGCGGGATCCGGAACGAGATGCTGGGGCGGGTGGCGGCGATGAAGGCGGCCGGGGTGGAGTTCGTGACCCTGCTGGCCCTGTCCGACGAAGGGGCTCCCGCCTACGACCGCGAGCACGCCGCGGCCCTGGCCGCACTGGGCGCGCCCGCCTTCGCCTGCACCCCCGACCTGTTCCCGGAGGTGATGGCGGCCGCGCTGGAGAAGCGCCCCCTGCCGGTCCCCTGACGGGCGGGCCGTCGGCGGATCGCACGAAGACGCAGCTCAACCGTGAGGCGATCTGTGACAGGTATCACCGCTCAGGTGTGATCCCTGATTTAGGGACCTACGGCCCACGGGGATAACCTGCGAGACGGACATGCCGCGTCCACGGTCACCGTGTGCGCCTTCCTAGTGACAGCGCCGTCACGTTGCCCTCCGCGGCACGCCCACGCAGATAGCAGACAAACCGCGAATCACTGCGAATCTTTGAAGACAAGGGACGGACGCGCGTGGACCTGTTCGAGTACCAGGCGAGGGACCTCTTCGCCAAGCACGGTGTACCGGTGCTGGCCGGTGAAGTCATCGACACGCCTGAGGCGGCTCGCGAGGCCACCGAGAAGCTGGGCGGCAAGTCGGTCGTCAAGGCCCAGGTGAAGGTCGGCGGCCGCGGCAAGGCCGGTGGCGTGAAGCTCGCCGCCACCCCGGACGAGGCCGTCGCCCGCGCGACGGACATCCTCGGCATGGACATCAAGGGCCACACGGTCCACAAGGTGATGATCGCCGAGACCGCTCCGGAGATCCTGGAGGAGTACTACGTCTCGTACCTCCTCGACCGCACCAACCGCACCTTCCTGGCCATGGCCTCCGTCGCGGGCGGCATGGACATCGAGCAGGTCGCCGAGGAGACCCCGGAGAAGCTCGCCAAGGTCCCGGTGAACGCCAACGAGGGCGTGACCATCGAGAAGGCCCGCGAGATCGTCGCCCTGGCGAAGTTCCCGGCCGAGGTCGCCGAGCAGGTCGCCGAGGTCCTCGTCACCCTGTGGAAGACCTTCATCGCCGAGGACGCGCTCCTCGTCGAGGTCAACCCGCTCGCGAAGGTCGCCTCCGGTGACGTCATCGCGCTCGACGGCAAGGTCTCGCTCGACGAGAACGCCGAGTTCCGTCAGCCGGGTCACGAGGAGTTCGTGGACCACGCCGCCGCGAACCCGCTCGAGGCCGCCGCCAAGGAGAAGGGCCTCAACTACGTCAAGCTCGACGGCGAGGTCGGCATCATCGGCAACGGCGCGGGTCTCGTCATGAGCACCCTGGACGTCGTCGCGTACGCCGGTGAGAACCACGGCGGCGTCAAGCCGGCCAACTTCCTGGACATCGGCGGTGGCGCCTCCGCCGCCGTCATGGCCAACGGCCTGGAGATCATCCTCGGCGACGCGGACGTCAAGTCCGTGTTCGTCAACGTCTTCGGTGGCATCACCGCGTGTGACGAGGTCGCCAACGGCATCGTCCAGGCGCTGCAGCTGCTCGAGGACCGCGGCGAGGCGGTCACCAAGCCGCTCGTCGTCCGCCTCGACGGCAACAACGCCGAGCTGGGTCGCAAGATCCTCTCGGACGCCAACCACCCGCTGGTACAGCGCGTGGACACCATGGACGGTGCGGCCGACAAGGCCGCCGAGCTCGCGGCTGCGAAGTAAGGGCAGAGGTCACAGACTCACATGGCTATCTTCCTCAACAAGGACAGCAAGGTCATCGTCCAGGGCATGACCGGTGCCACGGGCATGAAGCACACCAAGCTGATGCTGGCTGACGGCACCAACATCGTCGGCGGCGTGAACCCGCGCAAGGCCGGCACGACCGTCGACTTCGACGGCACCGAGGTCCCGGTCTTCGGTTCCGTCGCCGAGGCGATGGAGAAGACGGGCGCCAACGTCTCCGTCCTCTTCGTCCCGCCGGCCTTCGCCAAGGCCGCCGTCGTCGAGGCCATCGACGCCGAGATCCCGCTGGCCGTCGTCATCACCGAGGGCATCGCGGTGCACGACTCCGCCGCCTTCTGGGCGTACGCGACCGCCAAGGGCAACAAGACCCGCATCATCGGCCCGAACTGCCCGGGTCTGATCACCCCCGGCCAGTCCAACGCCGGCATCATCCCGGGCGACATCACCAAGCCCGGCAAGATCGGTCTCGTGTCCAAGTCCGGCACGCTGACCTACCAGATGATGTACGAGCTGCGCGACATCGGCTTCACCTCCGCCGTCGGCATCGGTGGCGACCCGGTCATCGGCACCACGCACATCGACGCCCTGGAGGCCTTCGAGGCCGACCCGGACACCGAGCTCATCGTCATGATCGGCGAGATCGGCGGCGACGCCGAGGAGCGTGCGGCGGACTTCATCGCGAAGAACGTCACCAAGCCGGTCGTCGGCTACGTCGCGGGCTTCACCGCCCCCGAGGGCAAGACCATGGGCCACGCCGGCGCCATCGTCTCCGGCTCTTCTGGCACCGCACAGGCCAAGAAGGAGGCCCTGGAGGCCGCCGGCGTCAAGGTCGGCAAGACGCCGACCGAGACGGCCAAGCTGGCGCGCGAGATCCTGGAAGCCGCCAAGTAAGCGGTCTCCTTGCGGACGCACGGGCGTGGCCCGCACCCTCCGGGGTGCGGGCCACGCCCTTCTTCCGTGCGGGCCGCCTCATTCCAGCCGCGGGTGGAGCCGGTGGGGGCCTGCGGCCGGGTCGGCGCGGAGCTTGTCCTGGAGCTCGCGGCTCGTCTCGGTGAGCCGCGGGGGACCGCTCAGCGGCGGGACCCCGGAGACGCTCGCGCCGGGGGCGACCGGCGGCTCGTAGTGGTCCGGGGCGGTGACGGTGGTGTACCCCGTCGAGGCGGCGATCACCGCGGTCAGGACGAGCGCGGCCCGCGCCAGCCGCCGGGCCCGGTGCTCGCTGACGGTGCGGACGACGGCCGCCGGGCGCGGCTCCAGGGACACGGCGGGGCGCACCGCGGCGAACCGCTCGCGCAGCATGGCCGACCGCCGTTCGGGGGGCACGTCCGCCAGCAGGGGGATCCGGCGGGCGAGTTCCGCGTGCGCGCGCAGCAGCCGGTGCCCGGTGGCCGGGGTGCTGGCCTCGGTCTCGGCGGCGGTGTCGGGCAGGTCGAGGCCGACGCCGTCGTAGAGCAGCACGGTCCGGCGGTGTACGGGCGGCAGGGCGAGCAGGGCCTCCAGCAGGATCCGGTCGGCGGTGTCGGCCGGGGGCCTGTCGGGGTGGCGGTGGGCCCGGCGGAACCGGTGCCAGGGGGAGAGGGCGTACTCGTGCGCGGCCGAGCGCACCCAGCCGACGGGGTCCCGGTCGGTGGCCACCTCGGGCCAGCGGCCCCAGGCCTGACGGAACGCCACCTCGACGGAGTGCAGCGCGAGGGCGCGGCGGCCGGTGAGCAGGTAGGCCTGGCGGACGAGCGCGGCCGCGGCGTGGTCGTAGAGGGCGTCGAAGGCCTCGACGGCGTCCCGCGGGGGCCTCGGGCGGGGCCCGTACACCGGCCCCCGGACGGGGGGCTCCGCCCCACCCTGCGGAAACGGTTCTTCCGAGGCGGCGGCGGGGCCGGGGGCGGGTGCCGGGGCGGCGTGCGGAAACGGTTCCTCGGGGGTGGTGACCCCGTCGGCGGGTTCGTCGTGGCCCACGGCCTGCCCGTCTTCCTGCCGGAAGGGGCCGTCCGGGGTCGGGCCGTCCGGGACGGGGCTGCTCGGGGCCGGGTCGCCGGAGGGCGGGCCGTATGCGGCCGGGTTGCCCGGCGCCTGTCCGCCCGGCGCCCGTCCGCCCGGGTCCGGTCCCTCCAGGGCGCGGCTGCCCAGGGGCGGGCCGCCCAGGGGCGGGCCGTGGTGGGGCGGGGTGCCCGGGACCTGTCCGCCCGCGGCGGGGCCGTCCGGGGCGGGTGCGCCCGGGTTCTGCCCGTCCAGGGCGGGGCTGCCCGGTGCGTGTCCGTCCAGGGTGGGGCCGCCCGGCATCCGGCCGTCGGGGGCGGGGCTGCCCGACGTCCGGCCGTCGGGGGTCGGGCCGTTCCGGGTGGGCTCGGGGGGCCAGTGGGTGGTCTGGGGCAGGGGGGTCGGCGGTTGGGTGGCGCGTCTGAGGAGGGTTCGGGGCCGGTGCGCGGGCGGGCCCGCCGCCACCGGCCGTACCGGTGCGGCCCCGGCGGTCGCGAGGCGGTCCAGGAGTCCCGCGTACGCCTCGCGCGTGCGCCCGCGGGGCTCGGTGCGCCCGCACTCCCAGGAACGGACGGTGGCCGCGGTGACGCCCACCTCCGCCGCGACCTCCTCGTACGTCAGCCCGCCCGACTCGCGCAGCCATCGGCGCTCCTCGGGGGAGGGGAGGCCCAGCTCCGAACCGGAGGACGCTTCGACGTCTGAGGTCATGCCACTCTCCCCGCGACACGGCTGCTCTGGGCAATAAAGTACATAAACGTATATTGAACGACACCACGGATAATCGGTCGTTACCCGGACATAGCGCGTGTCGAGGGCACCATGACGGGGTGACCCAAGTGACCGAACGCGGGACGCCGTTGCAGGAGGGGCCGCGGCACGCCGCGCGGCGCCGTTCGCCGGCGGCCGCCGCCTGCGTGTTGGGCGGCGCCGTGGCCGCCGGACTGGGGCTCGGCTTCCTCGCCGTGCTCGTGATCGTGCTGTGGATCAGCTCCCCGTACCCCGACAGCGGCCCGGGCGGTGCCCTGCACCTCGCCGCCGGGCTGTGGCTGATGGCCCACGGCACCCAACTCGTCCGCTACGAGACCCTCTCCGGGGTGCCCGCCCCCGTCGGCCTGGTCCCGCTCCTGCTCGTGGCCCTGCCCGTGCTGCTCATGCGGCGCGCGGCCCGGCTGGGCAGCGCCTCGGGGGACGCCGCCGGGGCAGAGGGGGACGAGGTGCTGCCGGCCGGTGCCGTCTTCTCCGCCGTGACCTGCGGCTATCTGACGGTCGGTGCGTTCGCCACCGTGTACGCGGCCGGCGGGCCGATGCCGGCCGACCCGCTCAGCGCCGCCTGGCACGTGCCGCTGGTGGCCGTGCTCGCCGCCGCCGGCGGGGTGTGGGCGGCCAAGGGCAAGCCGCTGGGTCCCCTGCCGGACTGGGTGCCCGGGGGCGTGCGCCGGGCCGTGGTCCGCCCCCGGTACGCGCTCGCGCTGCGTTCCGGCGCGGCCGGGGTGCTCGTCCTGCTGGGCGGCGGGGCCCTGCTCGTCGGGATCTCGCTGGCCTGGCACGGGGCGGAGGTGCAGAACTCCTTCCTGGCCCTGACCGGGGTGTGGTCGGGGCGGTTCGCGGTGCTGCTCCTCGCGGTGGCGCTGATCCCGAACGCCATGGTGTGGGGCGCGGCGTACGGGCTCGGGCCCGGGTTCGCCCTCGGCGCCGGGGCGGTGGCGACCCCGCTCGGGCTGGAGGGGGCCGCGGCGCTGCCGAGGTTCCCGCTGCTGGCGGCACTGCCCGCGCCGGGGCCGGGGACTCCGCTGACCTGGGCGGCGCTGGCGCTGCCGGTGGCGGCCGGGCTGACGGTGGGGTGGTTCGCGGTGCGGCGGGCGCGGGACGTCTCGTGCGGGGAGACCGCGCTGACGGCTGCCCTGGGCGCGGTGGTGTGCGGGCTCGGGATGGCGGGCCTCGCGGCGGCCTCGGCGGGGCCGCTGGGCTCGCGGGTGCTGGCGGGCGTGGGGCCCGTGTGGTGGACGGTGGGGGCCGCGGCGGCGGGGTGGACGCTGGTGCTGGCCGTGCCGTTGGCGGTGGGGGTGCAGGTGTGGCGGACCCGGCCGGTTCGCTCCGCGGGGGGCGGGGTGGAGGACGCGTGGCACGACCCGGGGGTGCGGGAGCTTCGGTGGGAGGCGTTGCGGAGGGCGGCCGAGCCGCTGGTTGCTCCCGCGGCGGAGGCCCCGCCCGCGGCTCCGCCGGCGGCTCCGCCGGTGGTCGTGGCTCCGGTGGCTGCGGCTCCGCCGGTGGTCGTGGCTCCGGTGGAGCCCGTGCCGGTGCCGGTGGTTCCCGTGGTGGTGGTTCCCGCGGAGCCGGTGCTCCCGGCCGGGGTGGTGGGGGCGCGGGTGCTCGCGCGGCGCCGTCCGGCCCCCTGACCGGGCTGCCGCTGCGCGGGGCGAGGTCCCCTACCCGCCCTTCCACCGTTCCCTGGGGCTCCGCCCCAGACCCCGCGCCTCAAACGCCGGCGGGGCTGAAAGGCGGGGCGGGAAGAGCCGGGCGCTGTGCGCCCGGTGCGCTCAAACTCCCCCAGCTACCGCTGGGAGGTGCCCCCGACGCGGGCTGGAATTCGCGCAGCGAATTTCCAGCCCCGCCGGCGTTTGAGGCGCGGGGGTCTGGGGGCGGAGCCCCCAGGGGGTCCGGGGCGGAGTCCCGGGGAACGGGCGAAGGGTGGGGCGGGGAGCAGCCCCGCGCAGCGGGCCAGCCACCCGCACCCCCCGGGAGGGTCAGCGCTGGACGCGGAGGATCTTGCCGACCATGTTGTCCGGGAGGAGCGTGTTGCACTGCAGTTCCGCCGTGCGGGTCAGCGCGTCGTCGCGGCAGACGAAGAAGTCCTTGTACGCCAGCTGCAGCGCGTACGAGCTGCCCGCCAGCAGCAGCGCCAGCGAGGCCGTGACCAGGCCGCTCACCGCCGCCGCCCGCTGCGGGCGGGCCGCCGGGCCGAGGGCGGACAGGCCGCCGGGGTTCGCGTCGGTGGCCGGGCGGCCGCGGAGGGCGCTGATGCCCCAGTACATGGCCAGCGCGCCCAGCAGCAGCCCCACCGAGGGGATCCCGAAGATGCCGAAGAAGAAGCCCCACATGCCGGCGAGGAGCGCGTAGCGGGCGCGCCGCTGGACCGGGTCCATGGGGTCCCACCGGGCCGGGCCGCCCTCGCCGGGTTCCGTGGGGCCGCCGCCGCCCGGACCGCCGCCGTCCTGCGGCCGCTGCGGCTGCCGGGGCTGCCACGGCTGGTCGGGCCGGCCCTCCGGCGGTGCCGCGAAGGGGTTGTCGTCGGTCGAGGGGTCGGGCTGGCGGCGGTCCGGCATCGAGTGTGTGACTTCCCCTGTGTCGTGCGCGGCCCGCGCCCCCGCGTACCAGGGCGCGTTCCGCGTCGTTCGCGGCTTGTACACCAGACGCTACCGCCCGGCCGTCCCCCCGTCCCTCGGGGGCGGTCCGGTGTGCCGGTATCGTTGCAGGCGGTCAGTGGCTTCGTATGGTTCCCCGTATATCGGTACCCCGAAGTTTCGTATGACCGCACAAGACGAACGTCGCAAATCCTGTGAGAAAGGGCCTCCCATGGCCGCCTCCCGCCTGGTCGTGCTGGTTTCCGGCTCCGGCACCAACCTCCAGGCCCTGCTCGACGCCATCGAGGCCCACCCCGGCGGAGCCGAGGGATTCGGGGCCCGGGTCGTCGCCGTCGGCGCCGACCGCGACAACATCGCCGGCCTGGAGCGGGCCGAGAAGGCGGGGATCCCCACCTTCGTGTGTCCGGTGAAGGCCTACGGCAGCCGTGCGGAGTGGGACGCCGCGCTCACCGAGGCGACCGACGCCCACGCACCGGACCTCGTCGTCTCCGCCGGGTTCATGAAGATCGTCGGGAAGAGCTTCATCGACCGCTTCGGCGGCCGGTTCGTCAACACCCACCCCGCCCTCCTCCCGGCCTTCCCCGGAGCGCACGGGGTGCGTGACGCCCTCGCGTACGGGGCGAAGGTCACCGGCTGCACGGTCCACTTCGTGGACAGCGGCGTGGACACCGGTCCGATCATCGCCCAGGGTGTCGTGGAGATCCGGGACGGGGAGGACGAAGTCGCGCTCCATGAGCGCATCAAGGAAGTCGAGCGCCAGCTGCTCGTCGACGTCGTGGGGCGCCTGGCCCGGCACGGCTACCGCATTGAGGGACGAAAGGTAACAATCCAGTGACCGCCAACGAAACGACGACGGCTACGACCCAGCGGCCGATCCGCCGCGCGCTCGTGAGTGTCTACGACAAGACGGGACTGGAAGAGCTGGCCCGCGGCCTGCACGAGGCGGGCGTCGCGCTCGTCTCCACGGGCTCCACCGCGTCGAAGATCGCCGCCGCCGGGGTGCCCGTCACCAAGGTCGAGGAGCTCACCGGCTTCCCCGAGTGCCTCGACGGCCGCGTCAAGACCCTCCACCCCCGCGTGCACGCCGGCATCCTCGCCGACCTGCGCCTGGAGGACCACCGCAACCAGCTCGCCGAGCTGGGCGTGGAGCCCTTCGACCTGGTGATCGTCAACCTGTACCCGTTCCGGGAGACCGTCGCCTCCGGCGCCACCCCCGACGAGTGCGTCGAGCAGATCGACATCGGCGGCCCCTCGATGGTCCGTGCCGCCGCCAAGAACCACCCCTCGGTCGCGGTCGTCACCAGCCCCGCCCGCTACGCCGACGTCCTCGCGGCCGCCCAGGGCGGCGGCTTCGACCTGACCGCCCGCAAGCGGCTCGCGGCCGAGGCCTTCCAGCACACCGCCGCCTACGACGTGGCCGTCGCGTCCTGGTTCGCCAACGCGTACGCCCCGGAGGGCGAGGAGGGCGACCTGCCCGAGTTCCTCGCCGGCGCCTGGGAGCGCAAGTCGACCCTGCGCTACGGCGAGAACCCGCACCAGGCCGCCGCGCTCTACACGGACGGCCAGCCGGGCGGGCTCGCCAACGCCGAGCAGCTGCACGGCAAGGAGATGTCCTTCAACAACTACGTGGACACCGAGGCGGCCCGCCGCGCCGCCTACGACCACGAAGAGCCCTGCGTCGCGATCATCAAGCACGCCAATCCGTGCGGCATCGCGGTCGGCGCGGACGTCGCCGAGGCGCACCGCAAGGCGCACGCCTGCGACCCGCTGTCGGCCTTCGGCGGCGTCATCGCCGTCAACCGCCCGGTGACCGTCGAGCTCGCCGAGCAGGTCGCGGAGATCTTCACCGAGGTCATCGCCGCCCCCGGCTACGAGGACGGCGCGCTGGAGGTCCTCGCCAAGAAGAAGAACATCCGCGTCCTGAAGGTGGACGGCACCCCGCACCAGCCGGGCGACCTCAAGCCCATCAGCGGCGGCGTGCTGCTCCAGCACTCGGACGTGTTCCAGGCCGAGGGCGACGACCCGGCGAACTGGACGCTGGCCACCGGCGAGGCGCTGTCCGCCGAGGAGCTGGCCGGGCTCGCCTTCGCGTGGAAGGCCTGCCGCGCCGTCAAGTCCAACGCGATCCTGCTCGCCAAGGACGGCGCCTCGGTCGGCGTCGGCATGGGCCAGGTCAACCGCGTCGACTCGGCGAAGCTCGCCGTCGAGCGGGCGGGCGCCGAGCGCGCGCAGGGCTCGTACGCGGCCTCGGACGCCTTCTTCCCCTTCCCGGACGGGCTGGAGATCCTGACCGCCGCCGGTATCAAGGCCGTGGTCCAGCCGGGCGGTTCGGTCCGCGACGAGCAGGTCGTCGAGGCCGCGCAGAAGGCCGGAGTGACGATGTACTTCACCGGTACGCGCCACTTCTTCCACTGACCCGGAAGCGCAGCAACGGCGAAGGCCGCGTCCCGCAGTGCGGGACGCGGCCTTCGCCGTCGAACGGGTACTGCTTACTTCTTGACGACGATGGTGCCGGCGGCACGGTCGTGCCAGCCCTGGAGCTTGCCCGAGTTGTCGAAGAAGGGGGAGAGGTAGACCAGGATCTGGCCGATGCCGCAGAGGACCGAGCCGACCATCGGGATGATCCAGCGGATGAAGCCGCCGCCGATGCCGGGGACCTGACCGGTGTTCTCCTTGACGACCTTCAGGCCGAGGGCCATCTTGCCGACGGTCGCGCCCACGAACGCGATCATCAGCCATTCGTAGAGCAGGGTCGCGAGGCCGAGGATCAGCAGACCGCCGAAGAAGGCCGCGAAGATGCCGCCCGCGGCCTCGCCGGCCTGGGCCGACGCCTCGTTGAGGCAGGTGCTGTACTCGGGGGACAGCGGGTCGATGCCCGAGCAGTCCTTGATGTCACTGGCGGCGCCGAAGGCACCCGCGAACACGACGGAGCTCAGGATGAAGTACAGGACACCGATGATCAGACCATCGATGACGCGGGCGCCGAAGCGGCGGCCCATCGTGGCGACCTGGACCGTGCCGAGGCCGGCGACGTTGATGTAGCCGTTGTTGGCCTGGAGGGTGCCCGGCGCCTGGGGAGGGACGCCGTAGGGCTGCTGGCCCTGCTGCGGGTAGCCGTAGCCGGGCTGGCCCTGCGGCGGGACGCCCTGCGGGGCCTGCTGCGGGTAGCCGTAGCCGGGCTGGCCCTGCGGCGGCTGCTGAGGCTGCTGCCCGTAGGGGTTGTTCGGGTCGCCGAAGCTCATCTGGGTCTTTCCTCCGTGAAGTGCGGGGACGCACGGCACGCTGGAGGACACTTGCTTCTGCGGTACGCCCCCCGGCACTGCCCGCGGCACTCTTTCCGATCGTCTTGCTGCCCGTCATCGTGGTGGGCCCGCACCGGGCTTGTCCAGCCAGTTGCCGGAGCGGGCCAGACTTGTTGTGCAAGTGCAATCAAGAGTGCGATCCGGCCGAGGTCCGATTGGAACCCGGGTCGCCCCATCCGGGAGGATGCCCTCATGACCGCCCAGATTCTCGATGGCAAGGCCACCGCGGCCGCGATCAAATCCGAACTGAAGGCCCGCGTGGAGCAGCTGAAGGCGCGGGGGGTCACCCCCGGCCTCGGCACCCTGCTGGTCGGCGACGACCCGGGCAGCCGCTGGTACGTCAACGGCAAGCACAAGGACTGCGCCGAGGTCGGCATCACCTCCATCCGCCGCGAACTGCCCGGCACGGCCTCCCAGGAGGAGATCGAGGCGGTCGTCCGCGAGCTGAACGAGGACCCCGACTGCACGGGCTACATCGTCCAACTCCCGCTCCCCAAGGGAATCGATACCAACCGGGTCCTGGAGCTGATGGATCCGGCCAAGGACGCCGACGGCCTGCACCCCACCTCGCTGGGCCGGCTGGTGCTGGGCGTGCAGGGCCCGCTGCCCTGCACCCCGTACGGGATCGTCGAGCTGCTGCGCCACCACGGGGTCGAGATCAACGGCGCGCACGTCGTCGTCCTCGGACGGGGCATCACCGTCGGCCGCTCCATCGGGCTGCTGCTCACCCGCAAGTCGGAGAACGCCACCGTGACGCTGTGCCACACCGGTACGCGCGACCTGGCCGGGCTGCTGCGGCAGGCGGACATCGTGGTGGCGGCGGCGGGCGTCCCGCACCTGGTGAAGCCGGAGGACGTGAAGCCGGGCGCGGCGGTGCTCGACGTCGGCGTCAGCCGCGACGAGAACGGCAAGATCGTCGGGGACGTCCACCCGGGCGTCGCCGAGGTGGCGGGCTGGATCTCCCCGAACCCGGGCGGGGTCGGCCCGATGACGCGGGCGCAGCTGCTGGTGAACGTCGTCGAGGCGGCGGAGCGGACCACCAGTGCGGGCTGAGCACGACGTGAGCGGTACGGGCGGGACGCCGGAAGAGGCGCCCCGCCCGCAGGACGGCCCGGCCCCGGCGGCGGACCCGGACCCGGAGCCGGGCCCGGCCCCGGCGGTCGCGCGGTCGCGGCGGTTCCCCACCGTCACGCAGGACACGGCCCGCCCCGAGGGCGGTGGCCGCGCCATCCCGGGGGCGGTGTCCACGCCGGCCCGTCAGTGGCCGATGCTCAGCGTCCTCGCCGCCACCGCGGTGGGGTTGCTGACCACGGCGGTGGGGCACCCGCGGATCGGCTGCCTGGTGATCGGCGTGGCGCTGGTCGCGGCGGCCGTGATGCGCCGGGTCCTGCCCTCGGTCGGCATGCTCGCGGTGCGCTCCCGCTTCACGGACATGATCACGTACGGGGTGCTGGGCGTGGCCATCACCCTGCTCGCGCTGGTCATGGAACCCGAGCCGTGGCTGCAGATCCCCTTCCTGGAGAGCGCCGTCCGCTTCACCGTCCGCTGACGACCTCCCCGAGGGCGTCCAGGGCCGCGGCGACCGCCGGGCGGGTCTCCGTACCCGCCCGGACCAGCGCCTGGAGCACGCGCCCCCGGCCCGGCAGTTCCACCACCGCCGTGCCGGGCGGCGGGGCGTCGCACAGCAGCTTCGGCAGGACCGATGCGGCCCGGCCGGCGGCGACCAGCCACAGCCCGGCCCGCAGGTCGGAGCACTCGTGCGCGATGCGCGGGGTGAACCCGGCGTTGCGGCAGACGTGCACGAGCATCTCCCGGCAGCTGCTCGGGGCGGGCGCCGAGACCCAGTCGGCCCCGCGCAGCGCCGCGGGCCCCTCCCGCTCGTAGGCCGGCAGCAGCGCCTCGGGCAGCGCCAGGCACAGCGGGTCGTCGAACAGCGGGACGGCGGTGGTCCCGCTTGCGGGCGCGGCGCCGAGCAGCGGGTACGCGTACGTCACCGCGAGGTCCAGGCGCCGCCCGCGCAGCTGCGGCACGGCCTCCTCGGGGTCGGCCTGGACCACCCGCGGCCGCAGCCCGGGGTGGCGCCGGGCCAGCAGGGCGACGAGCGGCGCGGCCACCGTCGCGAGCGCGCTCGGGGCGCAGCCCACGTACAGTTCGCCGGCCGGGCCGGTGTCGAGGGCCCGTACCGCCCCCTCGGCCCGCTCCAGCGCGGCCAGCACCGGTTCGCAGGCGGCCGCCAGGGCCGCGCCGGCGGGGGTGAGCCGCAGTCCGCGCCCCTCCCGCTCGACGAGGACGGCCCCGGCCTCGGCTTCGAGGGCGCGCAGCTGCTGGGAGACGGCGGAGGGGGTCACCCGGTGCAGCTCGGCGACCACGGTCACCTTCCCGTGCTCGGCGAGGTCCCGCAGGATCACCATCCGCTTCACATCAAGCATGAGTTCAGCTTAACGATGGGTGTAGGCGAAGTAGCTGGACTTCACGATGGGCTGGGGCGGATGCTCGGCGTATGAACGCTCCCCGCAAGGTGCTCCTGGTCGGAGCCAACGGAACCCTCGGCAGCGCGGTCCGCACGGCCCTGCGCGAGCGCGGCCACGAGGTGGTCACCGCCTCCCGCAAGGACGCGGACGTGTACGTCGACATCACCGACCCGGAGTCCGTCCGGGCGATGTACGACGCGGTCGGCCCCGTCGACGCCGTGGCGAGCGCCGCCGGCAGCGTCCCGTGGCGCCCCCTGTCCGAGCTGACCACCGCCGACGTCCGCGCGGGCCTGGAGGGCAAGGCCGTCAGCCAGATCGAGCTGGTCCGCCAGGGCGCCCCCCGGCTCCCCGCGCACGCCTCCTTCACCCTGGTCACCGGCATCCTCGCGCGCGAACCGCTGCTCACCGGCTCGGTCGCCTCCCTCGTCAACGGCGCCGTCGAGGCCTTCGTGCGGGCCGCCGCCATCGAACTCCCGGGCCGTCAGCGGATCAACGCCGTCAGCCCGACCGTCTTCACCGAGTCCCTCGACGCGTACGGGGACGCCTTCGCCGGCTTCGACCCGGTACCGGTCGCCCGTGCGGCGAACGCCTACGTCAAGTCCGTCGAGGGACACCGGACGGGCGAGGTCTTCCGGGTGGAGTAGGGGAGCGGGAGAGCAGGGGAGTAGGGGCCGCACACCCGTCCGGGCCTTCGAAACCTCCGCCCCCGGGCGCCCGTGTGCCGTGCACCACAGGGTCCGGGGGATTGGGGGCCCCGCGGGTCGGATAGCCTGACCGCGGATGTCTCTTCACGTCAAGATTCACAGGACAGGGAAGCGGCGTCCTCCCCAGTCTTTGGGGTCCAGCACATGGGGCGGGGACGCCCCACCGCCAGCTGTCTAACGGAGAAGGCCATGACCCGCACTCCCGTGAATGTCACTGTCACCGGCGCCGCCGGCCAGATCGGCTACGCGCTGCTCTTCCGCATCGCGTCCGGCCACCTGCTCGGCGCGGACGTGCCGGTCAAGCTCCGCCTCCTGGAGATCCCCCAGGGCATGAAGGCCGCCGAGGGCACCGCCATGGAGCTCGACGACTGCGCCTTCCCGCTGCTCAAGGGCATCGACATCTTCGACGACCCGAACAAGGGCTTCGAGGGCGCCAACGTCGCGCTGCTCGTGGGCGCCCGCCCGCGTACGGCCGGCATGGAGCGCGGTGACCTGCTCGCCGCCAACGGCGGCATCTTCAAGCCGCAGGGCGCCGCGATCAACGCGCACGCCGCGGACGACATCAAGGTCCTGGTCGTGGGCAACCCGGCCAACACCAACGCGCTCATCGCGCAGGCCGCCGCCCCGGACGTACCGGCCGAGCGCTTCACCGCGATGACCCGCCTGGACCACAACCGCGCGATCACGCAGCTGGCCCAGAAGACCGGCTCGGACGTCACCGACATCAAGCGCCTGACGATCTGGGGCAACCACTCGGCCACCCAGTACCCGGACATCTTCCACGCGGAGATCGCCGGCAAGAACGCCGCCGAGGTCGTGAACGACCAGGTGTGGCTCGCCGACACCTTCATCCCGACCGTCGCCAAGCGCGGCGCCGCGATCATCGACGCCCGTGGCGCCTCCTCGGCCGCCTCGGCCGCCAACGCCGCCATCGACCACGTGCACACCTGGGTCAACGGCACCGCCGCGGGCGACTGGACCTCGATGGGCATCCCGTCGGACGGCTCCTACGGCGTCCCGGAGGGCATCATCTCCTCCTTCCCCGTCACCACCAAGGACGGCAAGTACGAGATCGTCCAGGGCCTGGACATCAACGAGTTCTCCCGTGCGCGCATCGACGCGTCCGTGAAGGAGCTCGTCGAGGAGCGCGACGCGGTCCGCGAGCTCGGCCTGATCTGATCCACCCGTCCCGACCAGGCACTTCACCGGAAGGCCTGATCGGTACGGAACCCGAAGCGCCCCGTCCGAACCCGGCCGGGGCGCTTTGGCGTGAAAGCGCCTGTCCAGCCATGTAGGCGGAAAATAAGGTCGCCCGGTGACCGACCACCTGATTCCCCATCAGCCCGGCGGTGAGGGCGGCGCTGCCGGAGCGGACCTGCGGGACGGCCGACCGCCGGTGCACCCCTCCGTCAGCGAGGCCGGCCGCCTCCTGTGCGCCGGGACCTACCTCGACGCGGCGTACCGCGATCGGGTGATCGACGAACTGTTCGTCCACGAGGAGCGGATCGCCGCCCCCTCCTACGGCTTCGACGCCGCCCGGGTCCTCGCCCACGCCCTGCGCGCCCGCCGCGTCGAGCTGGCCTGGGCCGCCGGGGTCATCGGGGCCTGGTTCACGGGCTCCCTGCTGACCGGCGGCGGCATCATGCTGCTGCTCGTCCCCTTCCTGCTGCTGAGCCTCGCCACCTGGCTGCGCGCCCGCGGCAACTACCTGGTCCGCCTCCTGGGCATCGTGGTCCAGGTCTACGCCTCGCTGTCGCTCTTCGTCGTCGTCCTGGCCCTGCTGGGCGCCGCGACCGGCGAACTCGTCGCACTCCTGGACTTCCGCAACCTCTTCAACCTGTTCGACTCCTCCGGCCACAGCAGCTACCGCCCCTCCGGGCCGTCCGGCCGGTTGACCGCGTGGCTGACCCCCGTCGTGTTCGCGGCGATCGTCACCGTCGTCGGACTCCAGCGCGGGCACGCCGCCCGCATCGTCCTGCGGGAGCTCTCCCCGGCCCGGTACGCCGACCAGGCCAACGACCCCGCCGAGACCGGGCAGGGCGCCCGCTTCCGGCGGGTCCGCCACCGCATCCGGAACGAACAGCACTCCCCGCTGGTCATGTACGACGTCAACGCCCCCTTCACCGGGGCGGGGGAGGCCTTCCGGCCCTGGCAGCTGTCCGTGGAACTGCGCCCCCGCGACGACCTCGGCCCCGGCCGGAAGCCGGAACCGGTCACCAACGCGCACATCGTCGGACGCATCACCCCGCTCCTGCACGCCCTGCGCGTCCCCTCCCCGCACGGCTCGCGGGAGGCGCAGGAGGCCGTCCTGGACCGGCTGCGGGAGCTGGCCGTGGACGAGTGCGTCTTCCTCCCGGCCAACGGCCTGCCGCACCGGGACGCGGCCCCGGTGTCCCCCGCACAGTTCGCCGAGCACCGCCTCGGGGCCATCGAGGAGGGCGGGGAGCGGCGCAGGCACTTCCTGCGCATCCGGGTCGGCGGCTGGGACGAGAACCTCGTCGTCACCGTCTTCGTACGGGTCCACACCCAGGGCGGCATGCTGATGCTGGAAGTGGCCCCGCACGTGCTGCTCCCCGTGCGCGCCGGGTTCCAGAACGCCGACGCGGCCGCCCAGCGGCTGCTGAACAACACCTGGCTCGGCAAGGCGGCCGACGCGCTCACCGCGACCCCCGGCTCGTTCGCCGCCTCCGTCGCCACCCTGGGCCGCGGGTCCCGCAGCGGGAGCCGGATCGCCACCGGGGGCCACGGCGGCGCCCGCCCCGAGGGGCCGGCGGTGTCGGTGCGGGAACTCGCCTCGACGGACGAAGGCTCCCTCTTCCACCTCATGGACCTCGACCGGTATCTGAAAACGATCCAGGACCGGGTCGTCGGCGGGGTTACCGTCGCCCTGCACGAAGCCGGCTGGCACACGGAGGAGTTCTCGCGGCGCGCGGTCACCGTCGCCGAGGGCGGCGTCTACATCCAGTCGATGAACAACAGCGCCGCCAGCTTCGGCGGCAGCCACAACACCAACACCGGCGGCACGAGCGGCAAGGGGAGCAGCGGTGGGAACTGACGACGACGCACGCGGGATCAGGATCGGCGACGTCCACGGCAGCGCCTTCAGCATCGGCGGCAGCCACAACAGCAACGCCGTCCACCACGGAGGCGGTGCCCAGGACGGTGCGCCCGGCGCCGAGGAACTGCTGGAGGCCGTGCGCGACCTGCGCGCCGCCCTCGTGCGGCTGCCCCGCAGCACCGAGCGCTCCGAGCTCGACGCCGAACTCGACGGGGCGGCCGGGGAGCTGGAGGGGGCCGGGGAGATCCGGCCCGGCCTGCCCGCGCGGCTGCGCGGGGCGCTGGAGCGGTGGGCCCCGCTGGTGGAGACCCTGAGCGCGGCCACCGCGCTGGGCGGGCTGCTCACCTCGCTGGGAGGCTGACCGGTGTCCTCGTCCGACGGCGCCCGCTGGGACCCGCAGTCGCAGCGCTGGGTGTGGGGTCCGCCGCCGTCCGCGGACGCCGGCCTGCCCCCGATGCCGCCGGCGCACCCGCAGCCCGGCCGCGGCTACGACGAGCCGTGGCCCCCGATGGCGCCCGGGCCGACGCCCCCGCCGCCGCCCCCGCCGGGCGGCGGCGGCCAGTGGCGCACCCCGGTGCTGGTCGGGGTGGCGGCGGCGGTCGTGGGCGGCGCCGCGGTGGCGTCGTGGATGCTGCTCGGCACCGACGGGGACAAGAAGGGGGCGGCCCCGCCGCCGGCCTCCGCGTCGGGAGGGCCCTCGACCCCCGGGCCCGGTCCCTCGTCACCCGCGCCCACGAGCCCGTCACCGAGCCCCAGCCCGTCGGCGGGCACCGGCTACACGCTGGTGCGCAACGAGAGCGGCTTCTCGGTGGCCGTCCCCACCGGCTGGGAGCCCAGCACCAACGAGACGGGCAGCGGCTCCTTCTACCGGAAGCCCGGGGACCGCAGCGCCCTGCTCCAGATCTTCCGGATCACCGAGAGCAGCTCCATGGGCTCGTGCACCCTGCTCCAGGTCTCCTCGGACCAGCTGAGGGCGAACCCGGGCTACCGGGAGGTCTCCATCGACCCGGCCGGCGGGAGCGGCTGCGAGCTGGTCTACGAGTACGACAGCGTGGATTCCAACGGCCGCCGCCGGGGCATCGAGCGGATCGTCACCACCCCGGGCGGCGGCCGGTGGGCGCTGCTGGCGGCCGGACCGGCCGCCGACGCCACGACCACCCGCGCGAACCTGACGGCGGCCCTGGACTCCTTCCGCCCGGACTGATCAGGCCTTCTTGGCCGCCGGCGGGGTGTAGTGCCCGGGGGTCATGCGGGTGGTGACGCCGATCCGGTTCCAGACGTTGATCGTCGCGATGACGGCGATCAGCTGGGCCAGCTCGGCCTCCTCGAAGTGCTTCGCGGCCCGCGCGTACACCTCGTCCGGCACGAACCCGTCCGTCAGCACGGTGACGGCCTCGGTCAGCTCGATCGCGGCCAGCTCCTTCTCGGTGTAGAAGTGCCGCGACTCCTCCCAGGCGCCGAGCAGCAGGATGCGCTCCACGCTCTCGCCGGCGGCGAGCGCGTCCTTGCTGTGCATGTCCATGCAGAAGGCGCAGTGGTTGAGCTGGGAGGCGCGGAGCTTGACGAGCTCGACGAGGCTCGGGTCGAGGCCCTTCTTCGCCGCGATCTCCAGGCCGATCACGGCCTTGTAGACCTCGGGGGCGACCTTCGCGTACTGCATCCGGGGGGCGTGCTCGGGGGCGAGCCCGGCGGTGTGGGCGTGGGTGCTGGTCTGGTTGCTCATGTGTCCAACGTAGGGGCCGAGCGGCCCGCCGATATGGTCCATTCCCATGACGGGAACGTGGGCCACTTTCGGAGCCGACCTGCACGTGGACCTCGCCGCGGCGGCGGGCGGCCGGGGCCTGCGGGCCGCCCTGACGGAGGCGCTGCGGGAGGCCGCGCGCAGCGGGCGGCTCGCGCCCGGCACCCGGCTGCCGTCCTCCCGCTCCTTCGCCGCCGACCTGGGGATCGCCCGCAACACCGTCGCGGAGGCGTACGCGGAACTCGTCGCCGAGGGCTGGCTGACGGCCCGCCGGGGCTCGGGCACCCGGGTCGCGGAGCGGGCCAGGGTCCGCCGGGCCGCCGGCGCCCCGCAGGTGCGCCGCCCCGCGCGGCGCGGGCCCGCGTACAGCCTGGTCCCCGGCTCCCCGGACCTGGGCGGCTTCCCGCGCGGGCCCTGGCTGGCGGCGGCCCGGCGGGCCCTGGCCGACGCCCCGAACGAGGCCTTCGGGTACGCGGTGGACGTGCGCGGCCGGGCGGAGCTGCGGGAGGCCCTCGCCGGGTACCTGGCGCGGGCCCGCGGGGTGTACGCGGACCCGGACCGGATCGTGCTGTGCGCCGGCTTCGCGCACGCGCTCCGGCTCCTCGGCGGGGTGCTGCGGGGGCGCCGGGTGCGGGAGGTGGCGGTGGAGGGGTACAGCCTCGACATCCACCGGGACCTGCTGTCCGGCGCCGGTCTGGTGACCCGCCCGCTCTGGGTGGACGGGGCCGGGGCCCGCACCACGGACCTGGCCGGGCTCGGCCCCCGCACCGGCGCCGTGCTGCTGACCCCGGCGCACCAGTTCCCGACGGGCGCGGCCCTCACCCCCGAGCGGCGGGCGGCGGCCGTGGACTGGGCGCGGACCACGGGCGGGGTGATCCTGGAGGACGACTACGACGGGGAGTTCCGCTACGACCGCCAGCCCGTCGGCGCGCTCCAGGGCCTGGACCCGGACCGGGTGGTGTACCTGGGCACCGCCAGCAAGTCCCTGGCCCCCGGGCTGCGGATGGGCTGGATGGTGCTCCCGCCGGACCTGCTGGGGGAGGTGCTGGCGGCGAAGGGCGACACCGACTGGACGTCCAGCGCGCTGGACCAGCTGACCCTGGCGGAGTTCATCGCCTCCGGGGCGTACGACCGCCACGTACGCGGCATGCGCCTGCGGTACCGGCGCCGCCGGGACGACCTCCTCGCCGCGGTGGCGGGACGCGTCCCGGTGTCCGGCATCGCGGCGGGACTCCACGCGGTGCTGGACCTCCCGCCGGGCACGGAGCGGTCCATCGTCCAGGCCGCCGCCTGGCAGGACCTCGCCCTGGAGGGCCTCGCCCGCTTCCGCCACCCGGACTCGGCGATGCCGCCGAGGGAGGCCCTGGTCGTCGGCTACGGCACCCCGCCGTCCAGCGCCTGGACCCCGACCCTGGCGGCGCTCACGGCCGTACTCCCGTAGCGGTCCGCCCCCGTCGGGCCACCTCGGCCCATACGGTCTTGCCGATCACCCGGCCGGTGACGCCCCAGGCGTCGGAGAGCTCCTCGACGATCCGCAGCCCGTAGCCGTGGCCGTCTCCGGCGGGGCGCAGGTCGGGCTGCTTCCCGGAGTGCGCGTCGGACACCTCCACCCGCAGGACCCCGTCCAGATGTCGGAGCCCGAGCTCGAAGTCCCGCCCCGGCACGGAGCCGTGGACCACGGCGTTGGTCGCCAGCTCCGCGACGACCTGCGCGACCCGGTCGGACTCGTCCCCGCCGAGCGGGAAGTCCCACCGGCACAGTTCGAGCACCGCCAGATGCCGGGCGAGGCGTACGCCTCGTCGGGTGCTGCTGAACCGCTGGCGCCATTCGTATCCGGCGTCGGGCATGCCGGGACTCCTCTCCGTAGCCGTATCACTACCAGGCGGGTTCAGAGTGGTCCGTTGCCGGGAAGCGTTCAACGTGTCAGGGGAGGACGAAAGGTCGGTGGGAGCCCTGTGAACATCAAGGAGTTGAACCCGGACAGCTCGCCGCAAGCCGCGTACGGCGCACGTCTGCGCGGTATGCGGGTGGCGCGCGGCTGGAGGCAGGAGGAACTGGGCGAGCGGATGGGGTATTCGAGCACCCACATCTCGGCCGTGGAAACCGGTCGCAAAGTTCCGACCTTGCGGTTTTCGCGAGGTGTGGACGCGGCTCTCGGTGTCGGAGACACGTTCGAGCGCCTGTCGCTTGAGATCCGTCACGGCGCGCTGCTGGAGGGCTTTCCGGAGTACGTCGGCTATGAAGGCCGGGCGGTGGAGCTCCGTCTCTTCGAGATCGGGATCATCCCCGGACTGTTGCAGACGCCCGAGTACGCGCGGGTCTTGGCGGACAGTGCCGTGCAACGAGGGGCCATCACGCCAGAGTTCGCGGCCGAGCGGGTCGCGTTCCTCGCTGAGCGGCAGGAGGCGCTGGAGCGCGTGCGACCGCCCATGGTGTTCGTGGTGATGGACGAGAGCTGCATCCGGCGGCCCGTCGGCGGCCCGGAGGTGATGGGTGCCCAACTGGAGCGCCTGGTCGAGTTCGCTGCTCGGCCGCACACGATGCTCCAGGTCGCGCCGTACGAGATTGGGGAGCGGCGGCCGTTCGACCTCCCGGTCAATCTGCTGACCCTCGCCGACCGGTCGGTCGCCGCCTACGCCGAGTCCCAGTCGCAGGGCCACTTGGACCGCGAAACCGTCTCGGTGCTGCCCATGCTGACGGCCTACCATCAGCTTCAGGCCGAAGCCCTGTCCCAGGCGGCATCAGTGGCCATGATCAATGAGGTACGAAAGGGCACCCCGTGACGACCAGGTCCGATTTCCCCCGTTGGTTCAAGTCCTCCTACAGCAACAACGGCGGCAACTGCGTCGAGGTAGCCGTCAACCTGCCCGGCATCGTCCCGGTCCGGGACTCGAAGACCTTCGGCGGGCCGGTGCTGAACTTCCGTGCGGAGGCATTCGCCGTGTTCGTGGCGGGTATCAAGGCCGCATGACGACCTCCCCCGACGTACCCCGCTGGCGCAAGTCCTCCTACAGCGCCAACGGTGGTGACTGCGTCGAGGTCGCCACCAACCTGCCCGGCATCGTCCCGGTCCGGGACTCGAAGACCCCCGGCGGCCCGGTGCTGGAATTCGGCGCGGCGGCATTCGCGGCGTTCCTGGACGGGGTCAGGGCCGGCTAGGCCTCCGGTTCCCCGAAGCGGGACAGGGCCAGGGAGCCCGCCACCGCCACGGCGAAGCCGGCCACGGCCAGCCAGGTCAGGCCCTCGCGGGTGCGGTCGCCGAGCCAGGCCACGCCCACCAGCGCCGGGCCGATCGTCTCGCCCAGGATCATGCCCGCCGTCGCCGCGGTCACCGAGCCGCGCTGCAGGGCGGAGGTGAGCAGCAGGAACGCCGCCGCCCCGCCCAGCAGCAGCGCGTACAGCGCCGGGTTGCGGAGTTCCTCCAGCGAGACGGAGTCGATGAGGCGGACGGCCACCTCCACCACCCCGAAGCCCGTCCCCGCCGCCAGGCCGAGCACCAGCGCCCGCGAGCGGTCCGGCAGGTGCCCCGCCGCCGCGCCGACCACCAGGACGAGCCCGGCCACGCCCAGCAGGCCCCAGCCCAGCGCGGGCGTCCCGGTTCCCGAGCCCTCCTCCCCGGAGGCCAGCCCGAGCATCAGCAGCCCCGCGCACACCACCCCCACCGCGGCCCACTCCAGCCGCGACAGCGGCGTCCGCAGCAGCCGGGCCGCGACCACCGCCGTCACCGCCAGGCTCGCGGCCAGCGCGGCCCCCACCGCGTAGATCGGGAGGTGCCGCAGGGCGATGATCTGGAGCACGAACCCGACCGCGTCCAGCCCGAGCCCCGCCAGGTACCGCCACTGCCGCACCGCCCGCAGGAACAGCCCCGGGTCCACCCCGGAACCGCCGCCCGGCCGGGCCGCCGCCCGGGCCGCCATGGCCTGGAGCACCGACGCGGTACCGAAACAGACCGCCGCACCCAGCGCGCAAACCATCCCAATCAACACGAAGCGACTGTAAGTCACCCGTCGTGACAAGGGTGTGACGACGGCCGGATTCCATCCCCCCGCACCACCGCTCTAGGGTGCAGGCCATGGATACCGGCAACACGACCAGACGACGCATGCGCTCCGGCGCGGTCGCCCTCGGCGGCATGGGCCTGCTCGCCGCCACCCTCGTCGCGTGCGGGAGCAGCGACGAGCCCGACAAGCGCTGCGCCTCCCGCTCGTCGCTGGACCACCTGAACATGAAGGAGTGCAAGAGCGGCGGCCGCGGCGCGTACTACTACGGCGGCAAGGTCAGCAACGGCAAGGTGACCGGCGGCAGCTTCGACAAGTCCGCCGTCACCCGCGGCGGCATCGGCGGCCACAGCAGCTCCGGCTCCTCCGGCGGCTGAGCGCACATGCAGCGGCACACCATCGAACCGCGCCCGGACTGGCAGAAGACCGTCGAGGAGCAGGGGCTGATCTACCCCCTCACCCGCTACCCCGACGACTCCCTGCGCCCCTACTGGGACGAGAGCGCCTACTACTCCTTCTCGCTCCCGGAGGTCGAGGCGCTGGAGGACGTGGTCGAGGACCTGCACGCCATGTGCCTGGCCGCTGCCGCGCACATCGTCGACACCGACCGCTTCGCGGACCTCGGCATCACCGATCCGGAACTGGCCGCCAAGATCACCGAGTCCTGGCGGCGGCGCGCCGAGCAGCCCTCCCTCTACGGCCGCTTCGACCTGCGCTACGACGGCGCCGGCGAGCCCGCCAAGCTGCTGGAGTACAACGCCGACACCCCGACCTCCCTGGTCGAGGCGGCCAGCCCGCAGTGGTTCTGGATGGAGGAGCGCTTCCCCGGCGCCGACCAGTGGAACTCCCTCCACGAGCGGCTCGTCGAGGCCTGGCGGCGCCAGGCCGAGCTGCTGCCGCCGGGCCCGGTGCACTTCGCGCACTCCGAGACCGACGAACTCGGCGAGGACCTGATGACGGTCGCCTACCTCCAGGAGACCGCCGAGCAGGCCGGGCTGGAGACGCACGCGCTGTCGGTGGAGATGATCGGCTGGGACAGCCTGTCGGGCCGGTTCGTGGACGAGAAGCTCCGCTTCATCCGCAGCTGCTTCAAGCTCTACCCGTGGGAGTGGCTGGCCGGCGACGACTTCGGCCCGCAGGTGCTCGACACCTACGACCACGGCGGCGGCTCGGGCACCACTGCCTGGATCGAGCCGCTGTGGAAGATGCTGCTCGCCAACAAGGCGCTGCTGGCGATCCTGTGGGAGCTTTTCCCCGAACACCCGAACCTGCTGCCCGCCTACCTGGACGGCCCCCGCGAACTGGCCGACACCTGCGGGTACGTCGCCAAGCCGCTGCTGGGCCGCGAGGGCGCCGGGGTCACGCTGCACGGGGCGGGCGCGGACGGCGAGCCGTTCGTCCCGGCCGAGGGGGAGACGTACGTGTTCCAGGCGCTGGCCCCGCTGCCCGACTTCGACGGCAACCGCGTCGTGCTCGGCGCGTGGGTCGTCGAGGAGGAGGCGGCGGGGCTCGGCATCCGGGAATCGGCGGGGCCGGTCACGGACGAGTACGCCCGCTTCCTGCCGCACGTCATCCTGTAGAGGAGCTCCCGCAGATCCGGGCGTAGGACTGGGTGGCGCCCGCCGTCCAGCCCTTCCAGTAGTTCTCGGAACGGGTGGTCTGGCTCTTGTCGGCCACGGGCTGCGCCTTGCAGCCTTCCTGGCCGGCCTGCCGCCCGGCGACGACGCCGCTCAGGTAGCCCCTGCGGTAGTCCTGCTGGGTTCCCTGGGGGGTGGTGGACGAAGGGGGCTTGGCCGCTGCCACCTTGCAGTTCACGAAGACGAAGTTCTGGTCCTCGTTGACCGCGAGGACGGTGTAGTCGACGTTCTTCTGGAACCGCTGGAGCCGGAAGTTCCCGTTCGCGTCGATGTTCAGCCGCTCGGTGCTCTCGCCGTCGTTGAGGTTGCGCGGGGCGGTGAACCCCTCGCCGGTGATGACGACGAACTTCCCCGACGGGTCGGGGGTGACCGTGCAGCTGGCGGCGGGGACCGCGGCCGGCGCGGCGGACGCCGGCACCGCGAGGGCGGCGGCGGTGCCGAGGGCGACGGAGGACGCCAGGGCGGCGCACAGCAGGGTGTGTCGGTTGCGTCGGTGCATGGGGGTGCTCCCATCGGAGGGTCGGCCCGGCGCAGGCCGGGGACGCGCACCCGTACGGGTCCTCCCATCGTCCGGCGGGCCGCCCGCCCTGTCCACCGCAGCGGCGGGCGACCGGCCGCCGTCAGGCGGAGAGTACCGACCGCAGCCGGTCCAGCCCCCAGTCCAGGTCCTCCTTGGAGATCACCAGCGGCGGCGCGATCCGGATCGTCGACCCGTGGGTGTCCTTCACCAGGACGCCGAGCTCCATCAGCTTCTCGGAGACCTCGCGGCCCGTCCCGAGCGCCGGGGCGATGTCCACGCCCGCCCACAGTCCGCGGCCGCGCACGGCGGTCACCGCGCCGGAGCCGGCCAGCAGGTTCAGCTCCCGGTGCAGGTGGTCGCCGAGTTCCGCGGCGCGCTGCTGGTACTCGCCGGTGCGCAGCATCGCGATCACCTCCAGGGCGACGGCGCAGGCGAGCGGGTTCCCGCCGAAGGTGGACCCGTGCTCGCCCGGCCGGAACACCCCGAGCACGTCCCGGTCGGCGACCACGGCCGACACCGGCACGACCCCGCCGCCGAGCGCCTTGCCGAGGACGTACACGTCGGGCACGACGTCCTCGTGCTCGCACGCGAAGGTCCGGCCGGTGCGGCCCAGGCCCGACTGGATCTCGTCCGCCATGAACAGCACGTTCCGCCGGCGCGTCAGCTCCCGTACGCCCGCCAGGTATCCGGCGGGCGGGACCAGCACCCCGGCCTCGCCCTGGATCGGCTCCAGCAGCACGGCCACGGTGTTCGCGGTGACGGCGGCGTCGAGGGCGGTCAGGTCCCCGTACGGGACGATCTCGAAGCCGGGCGTGTAGGGGCCGTAGTGGTCGCGGGCCTCGTGGTCGGTGGAGAAGGACACGATGGTCGTCGTCCGGCCGTGGAAGTTGTTCGCGGCGACGACGATCTTGGCCTGGCCGTCGGGGACGCCCTTGACCTCGTACCCCCACTTGCGGGCCGTCTTGACCGCCGTCTCCACCGCCTCCGCGCCCGTGTTCATGGGCAGCACCATCTCCTTGCCGCACAGCGCGGCCAGTTCGGCACAGAAGTCGGCGAAGCGGTCGTGGTGGAAGGCGCGGGAGGTGAGGGTGACCCGCTCCAGCTGCGCGCGGGCGGCGTCGATGAGCCTGCGGTTGCCGTGGCCGAAGTTGAGCGCCGAGTACCCGGCGAGCATGTCGAGGTACCGGCGGCCCTCCACGTCGGTCATCCACGCGCCCTCCGCCGACGCGACGACGATCGGCAGGGGGTGGTAGTTGTGCGCGCTGTGTGCGTCGGCGGAGCGGATGGCATCAGCAGTTCTCGACACGGGGTCTCCGATCGTCCGGCTGGCTGGTGGCGCGAGTGACGTGGGTGACGTCCTTTGTATCGTCGCTCGGATCGTGGAACCGGAAACCTCCTCGGTGCCGCGCCCGCTATGGTGTTCGGTACGCACGGCGACTGGCGTACGGAGAACCAACTCCGGGGGAGTCGTGCGCGCACGACCGCACACAGGGCCGCTCGCCTGGGCCTCGCGGGGACGAGATCCGATCATCGACCCCGGAGGAGCCGCGATGACCGCGCACCGCCAGCCCGCCCTGTTCGCCACCGACCCCGACCTCGCCGCGCTCGTGTCCGCCGAGGAGACCCTCCAGGCCGAGACCCTGCGGCTGATCCCCAGCGAGAACTACGTCTCCGCGGCCGTGCTGGAGGCGTCCGGCACCGTCCTGCAGAACAAGTACAGCGAGGGCTACCCGGGCCGCCGCTACTACGAGGGCCAGCAGAACATCGACCGCGTCGAGGCCCTCGCGATCGAGCGGGCCAAGGGCCTCTTCGGCGTGGACCACGCCAACGTCCAGCCGTACTCCGGCTCCCCGGCCAACCTGGCCGTCTACCTGGCCTTCGCCAAGCCCGGCGACACGGTGATGGGCATGGCCCTGCCGATGGGCGGCCACCTGACGCACGGCTGGGGGGTCTCGGCCACGGGCTCCTGGTTCCGCGGCGTCCAGTACGGCGTCCAGCCCGACACCGGGCTCATCGACTACGACGCGGTCCGCGCGCTGGCCCTGGCCGAACGCCCGAAGATCATCTTCTGTGGCGGTACCGCCCTGCCCCGCACCATCGACTTCGCGGCCTTCGCCTCCATCGCCGAGGAGGCCGGCTCGATCCTGGTCGCGGACGTGGCCCACATCGCGGGCCTGATCGCGGGCGGCGCCCACCCCTCCCCGGCGGGCCACGTGGACGTGATCTCCACGACCACGCACAAGACCCTGCGCGGCCCGCGCGGCGCGATGCTGATGTGCAGGGAGGAGCACGCGAAGGCCATCGACAAGGCGGTCTTCCCCGGCCTCCAGGGCGGCCCCCACAACCAGACGACGGCGGGCATCGCGGTGGCCCTGCACGAGGCCGCCCAGCCGTCCTTCGTCTCGTACGCGCACGCGGTCGTGGCCAACGCGAAGGCGCTGGCCGCGGCCCTGCTGGAGCGGGGCTTCGACCTGGTCTCGGGCGGCACGGACAACCACCTGATCCTCATCGACCTCACCGGCAAGGACGTCCCGGGCAAGGTCGCGGCGAAGGCGCTGGACCGGGCCGGGATCGTCGTCAACTACAACACCGTGCCGTTCGACCCGCGCAAGCCGTTCGACCCGTCCGGCATCCGGATCGGCACCCCGTCGCTGACCTCGCGCGGTCTGGGCACCGAGCACATGCCGGTGGTCGCGGAGTGGATCTCCCGCGCCGTGGACGCCGCCGCCAAGGCCGACGAGCCGGCCCTCGCCGGCATCCGCGCCGAGGTCTCGTCCCTCATGGCGGCCTTCCCGGCCCCGGGGCTCCCGCTGGCCTGACGTACTGGGCCGGTGGGTCGGGTGCGGGTGGTGGGCCGCTGCGCGGAGCGGGGTCCCCTACCCGCCCTTCCACCGTTCCCCGGGCTCTGCCCGGACCCCCGCGCCTCAAACGCCGGCGAGGCTGTATCCAGCCCCGCCGGCGGAGGGGTCCGGGCCGAGGCGGCCCACGCAGGTGGAAGAATGGGGCCATGGCTTCTGACCGTCCTCGCGCGCTCTCCGGCATCCAGCCCACCTCCGGCTCGTTCCACCTCGGGAACTACCTCGGAGCGATCCGCCAGTACGTCGCCCTCCAGGAGACGCACGACGCCTTCTACATGGTCGTCGACCTCCACGCGATCACCATGCCGCAGGACCCGAAGGAGCTCCGCGCGAACACCCGGCTGTCCGCCGCGCAGCTCCTCGCGGCCGGCCTGGACCCCGAGCGGTGCACGCTCTTCATCCAGAGCCACGTCCCGGAGCACGCGCAGCTCGGCTGGGTCATGAACTGCCTCACCGGCTTCGGCGAGGCCAGCCGGATGACCCAGTTCAAGGACAAGTCCGCCAAGGGCGGGGTCAACAGCGCCAGCGTCGGCCTGTTCACGTACCCGATCCTCCAGGTCGCCGACATCCTCCTCTACCAGGCGAACGCCGTCCCGGTCGGCGAGGACCAGCGCCAGCACATCGAGCTGACCCGCGACCTGGCCGAGCGCTTCAACCAGCGCTTCGGCCAGACCTTCACCCTCCCCGCCGCGCACATCGTCAAGGAGGTCGCGAAGATCTACGACCTCCAGGACCCGGCGATCAAGATGTCGAAGTCCGCGTCCTCCCCCAAGGGCCTGATCAACCTCCTCGACGAGCCCAAGGTCACCGAGAAGAAGATCAAGAGCGCGGTCACCGACACGGACACCGTGATCCGCTTCGACACCGAGAACAAGCCCGGCGTCAGCAACCTGCTCACGATCCTCTCCACCCTCACGGGCGAGTCGATCCCGGCCCTGGAGGCCTCGTACGAGGGCAAGGGCTACGGAGCGCTCAAGACCGACCTCGCCGGCGTGATGGTCGATTTCGTCACACCCTTCCGCCAGCGCACCCAGGAGTTCCTGGACGACCCGGAGACCCTGGACTCCTTGCTGGCCAAGGGCGCGGAGAAGGCCCGGGCGGTCGCCGCCGAGACCCTGGCGCAGGCCTACGACCACCTCGGTTTCCTGCCCGCCAAGCACTGACGGACCTCGGGCCCCTGGCGGCAGAGGGGGTGCTGCCGCCACACTGGCGGCAGCACCTCGTACACACACCAAGGAGACACACGTGGGGACCGTAACGCTCGGCGTTTCGATCGCGGTCCCGGAGCCGTACGGCCGCCAGCTCCAGGAGCTGCGCGCCGGCTTCGGGGACGCCGCCGCGCACGGCATCCCCACGCACGTCACCCTCGTACCGCCCACCGAGGTGGAGACGGACCGGCTGCCCGCCGTCCGCGCCCACCTGGCGGCGGTCGCCAGGTCCTTCCCGGCCTTCCCGATGCGGCTGGAGGGCACGGGGACCTTCCGGCCCCTCTCCCCGGTCGTCTTCGTCCGGCTCGCCGAGGGCACCCCGGGCTGCACCCGCCTCCAGGGCGAGGTGCGCGACCCCGAGGGGCCGCTCGCCCGCGAGCTGGCGTTCCCGTACCACCCGCACGTCACGGTCGCCCACGGGATCTCCGAGGAGGCGATGGACCGGGCCTACGCCGAGCTCGCCGACTACGCCGCCGGCTGGCTGTGCGAGGGCTTCGCGCTCTACGAGCAGGGCTCGGACGGGGTCTGGCGCAAGCTGCGCGAGTACCCCTTCGGCACCGGCGCCGCCGGCGTTCCCGCACAGCCCGCGCCGCCGGCCGGCGCGGCGGTGCCGCGCCCCTGACGCAGGGGCCGCAGGGCCCGGTGCGCGCGGAAGCGGAGACCCCGCAGCAGCAGGGTGTGGAAAGGGCTGGCCTGGGGACGATCCGTAGGGCGAAAAGTCACAATCGACGACCGTAGCGCCCAAAACCGGCAATCCCTGCTATTTCGCTCGCCTCATTTACGGTGGCCCCCATGGACTGGCTGAAGAAACTCCCGGTGGTCGGACCGGCGGCCTCCGCCGCCATGCGGACCCACGCCTGGCGTTCGTACGAGCGCCTCGACCGCGTGCACTGGTCCCGGCTCGCCGCCGCGATCACCTTCATCAGCTTCCTCGCGCTCTTCCCGCTGATCACCGTCGCCGCCGCGGTCGGCGCCGCGCTGCTCAGCCAGGAGCAGCTGGACAAGCTCCAGAAGACCCTCGCCGAACAGGTCCCCGGGATCTCCGACCAGCTCGACCTGGAAGGGCTCGTCGCCAACGCGGGCGCCGTCGGACTCGTCGCCGGAGCCCTCCTCCTCTTCACCGGAATCGGCTGGATCGGCTCGATGCGCGACTGCCTGCGCGCCGTCTGGGACAAGGACGATGAGGACGAGGGCAACCCCGTCCTGCGCAAGGGCAAGGACGCCCTGGTCCTGCTCGGCCTCGGCGGCGCCGCCCTCGCCTCCGCCGCCGCCTCGACCATCGGGGCCAGCGCGGTCGGCAAGTCCGCCGAGCTCCTGGGCATCCCGCGGGAGGGCGCGGGCGGGGCGCTGCTGCGCGCCGCGGCCTTCGGCGTCGGCGTCCTCGCGGCCTTCCTGCTGCTGCTCTACCTGCTGACCCTGCTGCCCGGGGTCGAGCCGCCGCGCGGCCGCCTGATCCAGGCGGGACTCATCGGCGCGGCGGGCTTCGAACTGCTGAAGCTGCTGCTCAGCGGCTACATGCGGGAGGTCGCGGGCAAGAGCATGTACGGGGCCTTCGGCGTGCCGATCGCCCTGCTGCTGTGGATCAACTTCACGGCGAAGCTGCTCCTGTTCTGCGCGGCCTGGACGGCGACCCGCGACGACGAGGGGGCCGAGGAGACCGCGGAGGGCGCGGAGGCCTCCGAAGCGACGACCTAGTCCGCGGCGGGTCCGCCTCCCCCCGGGCCGCGGCGGCCGCGCGGCCAGCGGCGGTTGACCACGAAGGCCCCGCCGGCCAGGACGGCCAGCGCCCCGCCCGCGATGCCGAGGGCCGTGCCGAGCCCGCTGCTGCCGGAGGACTCGCCGCCCGCCGCGTGGTCCCCCTTCTCGTGCGAGGTGGCGGGGGAGCCGTGCGGGGAGGTGTCCGCGCTCTTCGGGGGCACCAGCTCGCCGACCGGCTTGACCTTCCCGGCCGCCGCGAACCCCCAGTCGAAGAGCTCGGCCGTCTCCTCGTAGACCGAGTTGGCCCCGCCGTTGTCCGGGTTCATCACGGTCACCAGCAGCTTCTTGTCGCCGCGCTGGGCGGCGCCGGTGAAGGTGGACCCGGCCATGGTGGTGTTGCCGTTCTTCACCCCCGCGATGCCCTTGTACGGGGTGATGCCGCCGGCTCCGGTCATCAGCCGGTTGGTGTTCTGGATCTCGAAGTACTCGCGGGGCCGGCCCGCCTCCTGCCTGCCGGGGAACTTCGCCTCCGCCGTCCCGCAGTACTCGCGGAAGTCCTGCTTCTGGAGTCCGGAGCGGGCGACGAGGGTGAGGTCGTACGCGCTCGACACCTGCTCGGGCGCGTCGTAGCCGTCCGGGGACACCACGTGGGTGTCCAGCGCCTGGAGCTCCTCGGCGTGCGCCTGCATGTCCTTGACGGTCTTGTCGATGCCGCCGTTCATGGCCGAGAGCACGTGCACGGCGTCGTTCCCGGAGCGCAGGAACACGCCGAGCCAGAGGTCGTGGACGCTGTAGTCGTGGTCCTCCTTGACCCCCACCAGGCTGCTGCCCGGTCCGACGCCGTCCATGTCCTGGTCGGTGACGTGGTGCACCTGGTCCTTGGGGAGGCCGGGCAGCACGGTGTCGGCGAAGAGCATCTTCATGGTCGAGGCCGGGGGCAGCCGCCAGTGGGCGTTGTGCGCGGCGAGCACCTCGCCGGTCTCGGCGTCCGCGACGATCCAGGACCGGCCGCTGAGGTTGGCGGGCAGGGCGGGGGCGCCGGGCAGCGGGTTGACCTGGGTCCCCGGCTGACCGAGGCGGGCGCCGCCGACGGTGGACATCGAGGGCGGCGGCGCCGGGGCGTTCGGCGCCTTCGGGGGCTGCCCCTTCCCGTCGGCCGCGGGGGGCGGCGTGGGCGCGGCGAGCGCGGGCGTGCTCGCCGGCGCCACGAGCGCCGCCGGGACCAGGAGTGCGGCGGAAAGGACCGTCAGTGCGGTCTTCTTGGCAGACACGCAGGTGAACGTACATCCCGATGGACTGCCTGGCGTCCGGGACCGGCCAACCGGGCCCAACCACCCCCGGTACGGCCCACCCCTGCGCGTCCGTCCTGGGGACGAATCCGATACTGGGGGCATGAAACTCAGCCGTACCGCGTCCTGGTTCCTCGCAGCGTTCGGAGCTTGGTCCTGGGTGATCTGGTCCACGTTCGTCAAGAACCTCTTCAATGACGCCAGCGGTCTGGCATTCGATGACGGTCAGCCCACGGCCTACTTCTGGGTGCACCTTCTCCTGGCGGTGGCGTCCTTCCTCTTGGGGACCGCCGTTGGTGTGATCGGGTTGCGCAGCGTCCTCGCTCTGCGACGTGAATCACGATGACCGTGTTTGTGGTGATTGTGGCGGTGGTTGCGGTACTGGCGCTCCTTGCGTTGGTCCACCGGTGGCTGTGGGTCCGCCTGGTCCGCGACACGACCCGTCCGGGCGGGCCGGCCCGGAGGGCGGGCACCGTCCTGGCCTTCGCCCTGCCGCTGCTGGCGCTGGCCGCGCTGACGGCGGGGCGGGCGGGCGCGCCGTTCTGGCTGGAGCGGTTGGTGGCGTGGCCGGGGTACATGTGGCTCGCGGTGCTGCTGTATCTCACGATGGCGCTGGCCGTGGCGGAACCCATCCGCCACCTGTGGCTCCGCCGGCTCGCCCAGCCCCCGACTCCTCCATCGCCGGAGGGGCTCGAACCGGCTCCCGGGGCGCAGCCCCAGTCCCCGGCGGAGCCGGTGCGTTCCGGCGGTCGTCCCGTTCCCGTGGGCGGGGTGGCCGGGGTGGGACCGGCTGCGCCGGGTGGTGTGGCCGCGGGCCCCGCTCCTCAATCGCCGGAGGGGCTTGAAATGGCCCCCGGGGCGCAGCCCCAGTCCCCGGCGGAGCCGGGTGGGGGGCCGGGGGCGGAGCCCCTGGAGCCTGCACGGGCCGCTACTGCCGCGTCCGCCGCAGGCGGGGAATCCGGGGCGGAGCCCCGGGCGGGGGCTGGGGCGGAGCCCCAGTTGCGGGAAGGGGCGGGTAGGGGAACGGCCCCGCAGGGCCCGGACACCGCCGCCCGGCCGACCGACGCCCCCGCACCGGTCGCACCCGGTACGGCCGACGGCCTCGACGCCCCCGCACCCGGGACGGCCACCGCACCCGGCACCGTCGGCGCGCCGAGCGCCCCCGCAGGGGTCGGGCGGCGGGTGTTCGTGGCGCGGGTGCTCGGTGGGGCGGCGGCGGTCGCCGCCGCAGGGGTGGTCGGGAACGGGACCTACGGTGTGCTCCGCGGGCCCCGCGTGAAGCGGGTGCAGGTGCCCCTCGCCCGGCTGCCCCGCGCCGCGCACGGGTTCCGGATCGCCGTCGTCAGCGACGTCCACCTCGGCCCGGTGCTGGGCCACGCCCACACCCGCCGCATCGTCGACACCGTCAACCGCACCCAGCCCGACCTCATCGCCATCGTGGGCGACCTCGTGGACGGCGACGTCCGCGACCTCGGCCCGGCCGCCGAACCGCTGCGCGAACTCCGCTCCCGCCTCGGCAGCTTCTTCGTCACCGGCAACCACGAGTACTTCTCCGGCGCCCAGCAGTGGGTGGACCACGTCCGCGAACTCGGCCTCACCCCGCTGGAGAACGCCCGCCGCGAGCTGCCCCACTTCGACCTCGCCGGGGTCAACGACGTCCAGGGCGAGAAGGAGGGCAAGGGCCCCGACTTCCAGGCGGCCCTCGGCGACCGGGACCGCGCCCGGGCCTCCGTACTCCTCGCCCACCAGCCGATCGTGATCGACGAGGCCGTCCGCCACGGGGTGGACCTCCAGCTCTCCGGACACACCCACGGCGGCCAGCTGTGGCCCGGCAAGTACCTGGCCGAGCTGGCGAACCCGACCGTCGCCGGTCTGGAGCGCTACGGCGACACCCAGCTGTACGTGTCCCGGGGCGCGGGCGCCTGGGGGCCGCCGGTGCGGGTCGGGGCACCGTCCGACATCACCGTCGTAGAACTCGCCTCATACCAGGCCTGACCTGGTCCGACCGGGCATCGCGGGCCTTCCCGTGGCTGATGTTCCGTGATTCAGTGACCGATATCCGGAGAGTGTGTTCGGATATCGGTCACTGGGGAACGGGACGGGGTTCGGGGATGCGGTCTGTCCGCTCGAAGGTGATCGCGGCCGGGCTGGTCCTCGGCGCGGCCGGCGTCGGTGCCTGGCAGCTGCTGCCCTCCGACGAGGAGGGCCGCGGTGCCATCCGCGTCGGCACGACCGACGTGGTCTCCGCCCTCGACCCGGCGGGCGCCTACGACGCCGGCTCCTGGGCCCTGTTCGGCAACATCTACCAGTCGCTGCTGACCATCAAGCCCGGCTCCGCCACCCCGGTCCCGGACGCCGCGTCCTCCTGCAAGTTCATCGGGCAGAAGCTGACCACCTACCAGTGCGAGCTGCGCCCCGACCTGACCTTCGCGGGCGGCCGCGCCGTCACCGCCGAGGACGTGAAGTTCTCCTTCGACCGGATCCGGCAGATCAACTCCGACCAGGGGCCGGCCCCGCTCTTCACCAACCTCCAGTCGGTCAAGGCCGAGGGCCGCACGGTCACCTTCAACCTGGCCTCCCGCGACGCCACCTTCCCCTTCAAGATCGCCACGGGCGCCGCCTCGATCGTCGACAAGGACCGCTACCCGGCCAAGGCGCTGCGCGAGGACGGCAAGGCGGACGGCTCCGGCCCGTACACCCTGGCCGCGTACCGCCGGGGCGCCAGTGCCGAACTGCGGCCCAACCCGGCGTACAAGGGGCAGGGCGGCCCCGCCCGGGCGCTGGTCACCGTCCGGTACTTCAAGGACTCCGCACAGCTCGACAAGGCCTGGCGGGACCACGAGGTCGAGGTGGCGCACCGGGACATGCCCCCGGCGGTGCTCGCGGGCCTCAACCCGGGCCTGAAGGACACCCGCTACCAGGCCACCGGCGGCACGGAGACCCGTAACCTCGTCTTCAACGTCCGCCCGGGGTCCGCGGTGGAGAAGCCGGCCGTGCGCCAGGCGGTGGCGGCCGTCCTGGACCGCTCCAAGATCGCCGGGGACGTCCACAAGGGCACCGTCACCCCGCTGTACTCCCTGGTCCCGGCGGGTGTGCCGGCGCACAGCACGCCCTTCTTCGACGCCTATCCCGCACCCAACGGCGCGGCCGCCCGCAAGCTCCTGCGCGAGGCCGGGATCACAGTGCCGGTCCCCGTCACCCTCGGGGTCAACGCGCGCGGCGCGAACCTCGCCGAGGCCGAGGAGATCAAGCGGCAGCTGGAGTCGACGAACCTCTTCCAGGTGAAGATCACGTCCGTCGAGGCCTGGGAGGACTTCCAGAAGGCCTACGCGGCCGGGCGGTTCGACGCCTACACGATCGGCTGGATCGCCGACTTCCCGGACGCGGACAACTTCCTCGCGCCGCTGGTCGGCCGGGAGTCCAGCATGAACAACGGCTTCTCCGACAAGTACGTCGACGAGCTGATCACCCGCACCCAGGCGCACGGCGAGCGCGCGAACGCCGCCGCGGACTTCCGCGAGCTCCAGCGGGTGGTGGCCCAGCAGGTGCCCATGCTGCCGATCTGGCAGAAGAAGGACTACGTCCTCTCGCGCGAGGCCGTCACCGGCTCCCAGTTCCTCTCCGACGGCACGGGCGTCTGGCGGCTGTGGGAGCTCAACTGGCTGTAGGGGCCGCGAGGGTGTCCCCGTGCGCCAGCAGCAGGGTGCGCAGGGGGCCGGCCAGCGCGTCGCAGGTCGCGCGGTCCAGGGGGGCCAGCAGGCTCGCGTAGTGCCCCAGGTGCTCCTCCATGACCGTGTCGGCCAGGGTGCCGCCCGCCTCGGTCAGGCGGATGCGCACCGAGCGGCGGTCGGCCTCGTCGCGGACCCGCTCGACCAGGCCCTTGGCCTCCAGCCGGTCGATCCGGTTGGTGATCGCGCCCGAGGTCACCATGGCGGCCGGGATCAGCGCGCCGGCGGTCATCGCGTACGGGGGGCCGGACCGGCGCAGGCTGACCAGTACGTCGAACTCGCCCACCTCCAGGCCGTGTTCGGCGGTGAAGGCCTTGAGGTACTTGTCGATGATCCGGTTCATCCGGGAGATCCGGGCCAGCACCTCGACGGGCCACAGCGCCTCCGCGAGGTCGGGGCGCTCCTGCCGCCACTCGCCGACGATCGCGGCCACGACGTCCTGGTCGTTGCCCTTGTCCCCGCCCTTGTCCATCTCCGTCTCCATCTCCGTCTCCATGGCCCCGAGAATACCTCAACGTTAAGACACTTGACGTTGAGGGAGTCTCTCTGTTTTTATCTCAACGTTGAGATTATCAAGGTTGAGATTGCCAAGGTTGAGGGATGAAGGGGAGTGGGTCGTCCATGACGGTCACCACCGGCAGCAAGAGAAGCGCGGCACCGGCACCGGCACCCGCCACCACCCGGGCGCCCGTCCCGGTCTTCTGGCTCGCCCTGCTGGCCACCCCCATCGCCGCCGGGGCCAACGCGCCGGTGCTGATCCTCCCGGACATGGCCCGCTCGCTCGGGGTCGCCGACGCCACCGCCGCCTGGCTGCTCACCGCCTTCGGCTGGGCCATGGCCACCGGCACCCCGCTGATGGCCGGACTCCTGCGCCGCCGGGGCCTGGCCCCGGTGCTCCGCCTGGCCGCCGCCCTCGTCCTCGGCGGGACCCTGCTGGTCGCCGTCTCGCCCTGGCTCCCGCTCACCCTCCTCGGCCGCTGCGCCCAGGCCGCGGGCGGCGCCGGACTGGTGGCGGCGGCGATGAGCCTCGCCGGGACCGCCCGCCGGATGGGCGTCATCAGCGCCGGCTTCGGCATGCTCGGCGCCTCCGGGCCGCTGCTCGGCCGGACCCTCGCCGACGGCGCCTCCTGGCGGCTCGCCCTCGCCGTCCAGGCCGTCGCCCTGCTGGCGGTGCCCGCCGTGCTCCGCCACGCCGGCGGCCGCACGGCACCGGCCCCCGCGGGCCCCTTCGACGGGCGCGGCGCCGCCCTGCTGACCGCCCTCGCCACCGCACTGGTGCTGCTGCCGACCCAGCCCCTCGCCGCCCTCGCCGGTGCCCTCGCCGCCGCCGTGCTGCTCACCCTGCACGTACGCCGCCGCCCCGACGGGTTCGTGCCCGCCCTGCTGCTCGGCCGGCCGGTGTTCGTGGTCTCGGCGCTGCTCGCGCTGGCGCTGTCGACCTCCTACTTCACCCTGCTCTTCTCCGTGCCGCGGCTGCTCACCGACCGGGCCGGCTGGGACGCCGCCTCCGCCGGTACCGGGCAGCTGATCGCGCTGCTGGCCGGGGCGGCCCTGTCCTGGCTGCTCGCCGCCGCCTCGGCCCGGATGGGCCGCGCCGCCGTCCGTACGGTGCTCGTCGCGGCCGGCACCGCCGCCGCGCTCACGGGCGTCCTCGCCTCGTCCGGCCTGCTGCTGGTGGCGGCCACCGCGGTGGGCGTGTTCACCGCCAGCGCCGCCAACGCCGTCCTGTCCACCCACGCCGTCTCGGCCGCCCCCGACGAGGCCCACCGGCCCAGCGCCATCGGCCTGTTCACCCTCTGCTACCAGCTCGGCGGCGCCTTCGGCCCGGCGGTGGCCACCCTGCTCGTCCTGGGCTGAGCCGGCCCCGGCCGCCCCGGTCCCCGGACCCTCACTCCTCGCCGGGGTGGGGGTCCGAAGCGCGCTTCCCGCCCCGCGCGGCCGCCGTCTGGGCCATGCCCGGCAGGAAGTCCGCGAACAGCTCGTGCACTTCGCGGACCAGCGGGCGCAGCACCCGGAACCGGGCCAGCACGATGCCCCGCGTGGTCAGCTGCGCACCGCGCTCGGCGAGCCGCCGCGTCTTCTCGCTGCCGGGCGAGCGGTCGAAGACCCAGTACAGGACCAGACCCATCTGCGAGAGCCACATCAGCTCCGGCAGCACGTCGGCCAGTTCGGCCGGCACCTTGGTCTTCGCCCCGGCCAGCACCTCGCGGTGGATGTCGATGGCCGCCTTGCGGGCCGCCTCCGACTCCGCCGAGAAGGGACTGAGCGGACTCTCCGGGTCCGCCGCGTTCTTGAAGAACTGCGAGGCGAACTCGTGGTAGGGCTCCGCGACGTCCAGCCAGCTCGTCAGCACCCCGGCGAGCCGCTTCTGCAGATCGGGCTCGTGGTCCAGGATCGGCCGGACCACGGCCTGGTGGGCCGCGCCGATCCGGTCGTAGAAGCCCTGGACGAGGTGCTCCTTCGACTCGAAGTAGTAGTACGCGTTGCCGACCGAGACCCCCGCCTCCTTGGCGATGCCCCGCATGGTCGTCTTGTCGAACCCGCGCTCCTGGAAGAGCCGGAGCGCGGTTTCGAGGATGAGCGTGCGGGTCTGCTCGCTCTTGGGCGCCTTCTGATCTGTCACGGTGTTTGACTTTATCGGGGTGCGGAGCCGTGGTCGTCACGGGCCGCTTCCCGGACTGCGCCCCGGAATTGGTCCATACCGCGTGCCGCACCCGCGGGGCGGATCCGTTCAGCAGGGCGGCCGGAAACCCCAGGGCGTGCCGGGCGGGCGGTCCGCCGCGACGAGGGCCGCCTCCGGCCGGGGCATCGGGGAGCCGTCCGAGAACAGGTAGGGCTCCGGCTCCAGGACGGTGCCGACATCGGCGCCGCGCCGGGTCGTGTTCGCGGCCGTCACCCGGTTCAGCGGCGCGGGGGTCAGCGTCTGCGTCTCGCGGACGTACGCGACGAAGCTCTCGTAGTCCCGCTGGTGGCGGTACGGGGCCTGGAAGCCGCCGAGCGCCCCGTACCCGTCGTGCGCCAGGAAGGTGTACGAGGGGGCGGCGAGCCGGTAGGTCCGGGCCGGGTCCAGCGGGACGCCGTCGACGAACACGTCCGCCGGGCTGACGCGGTCCCCGACCCGGCCCCGGGCGTCGAAGGTGTAGCGGACGTTCCGGGAGACGGCGAGCGGGGCGAAGAGCAGTTCGCCGCTCGCCGCCGTCGTCCACTGCTGCTCCAGGGCGTCGTGGATCTGCTGCCCGGTCACCGTCGCGCTGACGACGGGGTCGCCGAAGCCGACGGCCCGCCATACCCGGCCGAAGGTGACGGCCCCGCCCGAGGCCGCGTCGCGCGGCAGATCGCCCGCGATGACGGCCTGCCCCACCCGGGGCGCGGCGGCGACCAGCGCGAGCTGGGCCGGCACGTTGGGGTGGACGTTGGCGTCGTTCTCCGGATCGGTGGGGCGGCGGCCCGCCCACAGCGCCCAGTCGGCGACCAGGTCGCCCATGGTGGACTCGCCCGCCGTGTTGCGGGTCCGGGAGAACGAGCCGGTCTGCCGGCCGATCCGGGTGGCGTCGCGGGCGGCGGCCTGGCCGGCCCAGTAGTCGACGACCTCCTTCAGCGCCGGATCGGGGGCGACGTCACGGGTGTTGGGATGGTTCGTGGACACGGTCAGCTCGCGCACCACCTTCCCGGTCGCCGGGTCGAGGCGGAGGCTGATCTCGTTGATCAGCTGGCCGTGGCAGCCCGCCTCGACGAACGGACGGGGCACCCCGTCCGGGTCGGGGACCATCATGTTGAACCGGGTGTGCCAGTGCCCGGTGACGATGGCGTCGATGTCGGGGGAGACCCGCAGCGCCAGGTCCAGGGCCGGACCGGAGGGGTCCGCGCCGCTGTTGAAGTCGGCCCCGGCCACGGCCCCGTCATGGATGCTGAGCACGATGGCGCCCACCCCCTGGGCCTTGAGCAGGGCCGCGTACCGGTCGGCGGTGGCGACCTCGTCGAGGGTGGCCAGCCCCGGCTGGTAGGAGCCGGGCATCAGCTCGGTGCCGAGGGCGGTCAGGTGGATGAAGCCGATCCGCAGCTCCTGGCCGGCGGCGGTGCGGACCGTCTCGACGTTGTACGCGGGCAGCACCGTGCGCCCGTCGGCGCCCCAGACGACGTTGGCGCTGTGGTAGCGGAAGTCGGCCCCGTGGAAGCGGGCGCCGGAGGAGTCGGTGAAGGAGGCGTCCCGGCCCTCGACGGGGAACGGCACGCCCTGCTCCATGTGCCGCCGCAGCATGGCGGGGGACTTGTCGAACTCGTGGTTCCCGGCGGTCGCGAAGTCCAGCCCCATCCGGTTGAGGGCCTCGATGGTGGGCTCGTCGGCGAAGGCGGCGGCGTCGAACTCCCACCCGGCGAAGGCGTCCCCGGGGGTGAAGAAGAACGAGTTGGCCCGCCCGTCCCGCAGCCGGGCGAGGTGGGCGGCCATGTACGCGACCCCGCCGACGGTGTAGCTCCGCCCGCCGTTGCCGCTGATCACGGAGTTGCCGCCGGGGGCGGCCTGGAGGTAGCCGTGCAGGTCGGTGATGTTCAGGAGCTGCACGTCCACGTACTCGGCGGCGGTGGCGGCGTCCCGTGCGTGCTCGGTGGCGTGGGCGGGGGTCCCGGTGGCGAAGGTGGCGGCGACGGTCCCCAGCGCGGTGAGGAACGTCCGCCGCCCGAACTGCTGCGAACTCCGGTCCGGACATGCGGTCTTGGCGAGCCTCGTCACATCCGCCCATGCTCCCGCCCCCGACCGCCCGTGTCGACGCGCCGGGCCGTGTTCCGGCCATCCGCACCGGTTGGGGGTGCCTTCAGTCCTCTGGTCGGGGTTCGGCCGGGCGGCCCGCTACGAGGAGTTCTTCCACGTCGAGGGTGACCTTGGCGCCGATGGAGTCGGGGAGGGTGGCGACCTCGCCCGACGCGTAGACGCGATGGCCGGCGTAGTCGCCGTCCCGGGGGTCGGTCAGCACGTGCAGCCGCTGGTGCTGCCGGTTCACGATGACGTAGACCGGGATCATGGCGTCGGCGTACGCGCTGACCTTGGAACGGAGGTCGGTGTTGTAGTTCGACGAGGTCACTTCCAGGACCAGGCGGAAGACCGCCGGGTCGTAGCAGTTGTGCTCGACCAGATGCTCCTTGACGTCGCCGTCGACCACCGCGAGGTCCGGGATCGCATAGTCCTCGGGCCCGCCGGGCAGCCAGAGGCCGATGCCCTGGACGATCTTCGACTCGGGACCGTGCAGACCGGCGCTCATGAACGGGATCATGAGCTCCGTCAGGGCCAGCGCGTGCGGGGCGTCCGGTGGCGGGGTCACGGTGAGCTGGCCTCCGATGATCTCGACGCGGTAGCCGGGGAGTCGTTCCGTGAGCTCGGCGGCCGTTTCGAGGAGGGTCGGGGGCCGCCCCGCGCCGCCGTGCTCGGGGTGCTCGACGGGTGCTGTGGACATTCCGGGCCTCCCGATGGGATGGGTCGAGGCCATCATCGTAGGACGGGGTCCCGCTCCGGCGCCGGATGCGGCCGCTTCACGGGATCGGGTGGCCGCTCAGACCGTCGCGCCGAGGATCTGGAGGACCCGGCCGACGGTGGTGTCCGGTTCCACGCCCGGACCATCGTGCCGTCCGAGACCGTGTCCTGGGGACCGCGAGCCTGCCGAGAGCAAGATCCCCGGACCATCGGTGTCACCCCCGGCCCGACCCTGACCCGCCCCCGAGCGCACCCGAGGCCCGCACCCCGGAACGGGGTACGGGCCTCGGGCTCGGGCTCAGCCGGAAGGGATCAGAAGCGGCGCGTGATCAGGGCGCGCTTGACTTCCTGGATCGCCTTCGTGACCTCGATGCCGCGCGGGCACGCGTCGGTGCAGTTGAACGTCGTGCGGCAGCGCCACACGCCGTCCTTGTCGTTCAGGATCTCCAGCCGCTGCTCGCCGGCCTCGTCGCGCGAGTCGAAGATGAAGCGGTGGGCGTTGACGATCGCCGCCGGGCCGAAGTACTGGCCGTCGTTCCAGAACACCGGGCACGAGGACGTGCACGCGGCGCACAGGATGCACTTGGTGGTGTCGTCGAAGCGCTCGCGGTCCTCGGCGGACTGCAGGCGCTCGCGCGTCGGCTCGTTGCCCTTGGTGACCAGGAACGGCATGACGTCGCGGTAGGCCTGGAAGAAGGGCTCCATGTCGACCACGAGGTCCTTCATCACCGTGAGGCCCTTGATGGCCTCGACCGTGATGGGCTTCTCCGGGTTGATGTCCTTGATCAGCGTCTTGCAGGCGAGCCTGTTCTTGCCGTTGATCCGCATCGCGTCGGAGCCGCAGATGCCGTGCGCGCACGAGCGGCGGAAGGTCAGCGTGCCGTCGAGGTCCCACTTGATCTTGTGGAGACCGTCGAGCACGCGCTCCTTCGGGTCGATCTCGATCTGGAAGTCCTGCCACTCCGCCTCGGCCGAGACCTCGGGGTTGAAGCGGCGGATCCGGAAGGTGACCGTGATGTTGTGCGAGGCCGCGGCCTCGGCCTCGACCTTGTCCAGGGTGGGGGTGGCCATCAGTACTTACGCTCCATCGGCTGGTAGCGGGTGACGACGACGGGCTTGTAGTCCAGGCGGACCGAGTCCTTGCCGTCGGCGTCGACCTCGCGGTACGCCATGGTGTGGCGCATGAAGTTGACGTCGTCGCGGTTCGGGTAGTCCTCGCGGTAGTGACCGCCGCGGGACTCCTTGCGCGCCAGGGCGGAGACGGCCATGACCTCGGCCAGGTCGAGCAGGTTGCCCAGCTCGATGGCCTCCAGCAGGTCCGTGTTGAAGCGCTTGCCCTTGTCCTGGACGGACACGTTCTTGTAGCGCTCGCGCAGCTCCGCGATCTTCTCGACCGCGGTCTTGATGGTCTGCTCCGTACGGAACACCATCACGCACGCGTCCATCGTCTCCTGGAGCTCCAGGCGCAGGTCGGCGACCCGCTCCTTGCCCGTGGAGTTGCGCAGGTGCTCGACCAGGTCGGCGACCTGCTGCGCCGGGTTCTCCGGCAGCTCGACGTAGTCGTTCTCGGCCGCGTACTTGGCCGCCGCGATGCCGGAGCGCTTGCCGAAGACGTTGATGTCCAGCAGCGAGTTGGTGCCCAGGCGGTTGGCGCCGTGCACCGACACGCACGCGACCTCGCCGGCCGCGTACAGGCCGGGGACGACGGTGGTGTTGTCCGACAGGACCTCACCCTCGACGTTGGTCGGGATGCCGCCCATGGCGTAGTGCGCGGTGGGCTGGATCGGGATCGGGTCCGTGTAGGGCTCGATGCCGAGGTAGGTGCGCGCGAACTCCGTGATGTCCGGGAGCTTCGCGTCGAGCTGCTCCGGCGGGAGGTGCGTCAGGTCCAGGTACACGTGGTCGCCGGCCGGACCGCAGCCGCGGCCCTCGCGGATCTCGGTGTAGATGGAGCGCGAGACGACGTCACGGGACGCGAGGTCCTTCATGACCGGCGCGTACTTCTCCATGAAGCGCTCGCCGTCCTTGTTGCGGAGGATGCCGCCCTCACCGCGGGCGCCCTCCGTCAGCAGGATGCCCATGCGCCAGATGCCCGTCGGGTGGAACTGGAAGAACTCCATGTCCTCCAGCGGCAGGCCGCGGCGGTAGCAGGCCGCCTGGCCGTCACCCGTGAGGGTGTGCGCGTTGGAGGTCACCTTGAAGAACTTGCCGGTGCCGCCGGAGGCGTAGATGACGGACTTGGCCTGGAACACGTGGATCTCGCCGGTGGCGAGCTCGTACGCGACCACACCGGCCGACTTCTTGACGCCGTCCTCCTCGACCAGGAGCTGGTCCAGGACGTAGAACTCGTTGAAGAACTCCACGCCCTCCTTGACGCAGTTCTGGTACAGCGTCTGGAGGATCATGTGGCCCGTGCGGTCCGCGGCGTAGCAGGACCGGCGGACCGGCGCCTCGCCGTGGTTGCGGGAGTGGCCGCCGAAGCGGCGCTGGTCGATGGTGCCGTCCGGGGTGCGGTTGAACGGCAGGCCCATCTTCTCCAGGTCGAGGACCGCGTCGATGGCCTCCTTCGCCAGGATCTCGGCGGCGTCCTGGTCGACCAGGTAGTCACCGCCCTTGACCGTGTCGAAGGTGTGCCACTCCCAGTTGTCGTCCTCCACGTTGGCCAGCGCGGCGGCCATGCCGCCCTGAGCGGCGCCCGTGTGGGAGCGGGTGGGGTAGAGCTTCGTCAGCACGGCGGTGCGGCTGCGCTTCGTCGCCTCGATGGCGGCGCGCATGCCCGCGCCACCGGCGCCGACGATGACGGTGTCGTACTTGTGGATCTTCATCTGTTTCGCCTCAGCCCCGTTGCCTAGCGGATGTTCGGGTCGAAGGTGAAGATCACCAGCGTGCCCAGAAGGATGGTGAACACCGTGGCGGTGTAGAGCAGGCCCTTCAGCCACAGCCGCGTGTTGGCGCGCTCCGCGTAGTCGTTGATGACGGTACGCAGGCCGTTGGCGCCGTGCAGCATGGCCAGCCACAGCATCAGCAGGTCCCAGACCTGCCAGAACGGGGACGCCCAGCGGCCGGCCACGAAGGCGAAGCCGATCTTGGAGACGCCGCCGTCCAGCACCAGCTGGATCAGCAGGTGGCCGATGACGAGGACGACGAGCACGATGCCCGAGAGGCGCATGAAGAGCCACGCGGCCATCTCGAAGTTGCCGCGGGTAGAGCGCGGGGTCTTGCCCGTGCGCTTGCGCGGGGCCTCGATGTACGGCGCCGGGTTGTCGGTGTCGTAGAGGGAAACGCCCTCCACGTCGCCGATCGCCTTGGCGGAAGAAGTGTCAGAAGACATGCGTGTCACTTCCCGAACAGTTCGAGGTAGGCGTGGCCGAGGACGGGGTACAGGGCCCCGATCATCAGGACGACCCAGACGCCCACGACGCTCCAGAGCATCTGCTTCTGGTAGCGGGGGCCCTTGGACCAGAAGTCCACGGCGATGACACGGAGACCGTTGAGCGCGTGGAACAGGATGGCGGCGACGAGGCCGTACTCCAGCAGCGCGACGATCGGCGTCTTGTAGGTAGCCACCACGTCGTCGTACGCCTCGGGGGAGACGCGGACGAGAGCGGTGTCGAGGACGTGTACGAACAGGAAGAAGAAAATGAGGACGCCGGTGACTCGATGAGCCACCCAGGACCACATTCCTTCCCGGCCGCGGTACAACGTTCCAGCCGGCACGGAAAACCCTCCGGAAGCGGGGCGGGGGCCAGCCGGCTTCTTTGTCGGTCGGGCCCGGCCGGGTACGGTCCACCGGCCCCGGACATCGTAGCGACGCTTCGTCGGTTCCCTCGCCCGGGGTCCGCCGGTGTGATCAAACAGGCACGGACGGCCTATCCCACAGGGGCAAATAGCCCGAAATCGGCAGCGGGCAGTCCGTCGTCGGGGTCCCACGGCCGCTCACCGGCGAGCCGGTCCAGCAGTCGCAGGGTCCGGGAGCGGGCGACCAGGCGCAGTTCCTCGGCGGAGGTCGAGCGCTCCTCGTCGATCTCGTGAGCCATCCTGCGGCGGATCGCCGCCAGCAGCTGGTCCACCTGCTCCTCCGGCGGGTGCCCGTCCAGGCAGATCACGAAGGCGTGCCCGAAGGTCCGCTCGTACTCCGCCCGCGCCGCGTCGAGGGCGAGGAGCGCGGCGTACGGGGCGCCCTGGCCGAGCTCCGCCGAGGACTCCCGGGCCAGTGCCTCGGTGAGGTCGCCCTGGGAGAGGTCGTACGAGGCCTCGTCGCAGGCCGCGATCAGGGCGGCGGTGTCCGGGTAGGGGCGGTGGGCGGCCACCCGGTGGGCCCAGCGGCCGCTGCCGCAGCAGCGCAGCAGGACCGTGCGGGCGGTCTCGTGCGGCAGGGAGTTGAACCGGGCCAGTCCGGCGCCGGGGGCGGAGGCCGGACCGCGGACCTGTGCCGGAAGCTGGCTGGACAGCGGAGTACTCCTCGGGGCGCGGCGCGGGGTGTACCGCCACGCTAGCGATCTCCGAGGGGCCGTGCCCTGCCCGTTCGGGGTTTTCACCCGGAAGTGAGCCGAAAGGATGAGGCCGGGGAGGTTTGCACCGGCTGGAGAGGGGAGGGCGACCGAGGCCGCCACCCCCCACAGGAGAGGCCCCGGTCGCCATCCGTCACGGACTCGTGCGACAAGCCCGTATTCATGTCAGCGTACGGAGTGCGTTTTCTGTCACACCCCGCTCCGCGCAGGGTTGGTTGCTGGTTGTACAACTCGTGGACGAGAGGTACGTGAAAGCCGTAACGTGCGGATTTGCGCCACACGTACAGGACGTTGAACGGGTTGGGGACTTTGCTGGGGGACGACGCGGAGCTGACCGCCGCGGTGCTCGCGGCACAGGACGGCGACGAGAGCGCGTTCCGGACTGTGTACCGCACCGTGCACCCACGCCTGCTCGGATACGTACGCACGCTCGTCGGCGACGCCGACGCCGAGGACGTGACCTCCGAGGCCTGGCTGCAGATCGCCCGCGACCTCGGCTCCTTCACCGGCGACGCCGACCGCTTCCGCGGCTGGGCCGCCCGCATCGCCCGCAACCGGGCCCTCGACCACATCCGCATGCGCGGCCGCCGCCCCGCCATCGGCGGCGACGAGACCGAGCTGACCGGCCGGGCCGCGGACTCCGACACCTACGGCGAGGCCATGGAGGCCCTGTCCACCGGGCGGACCATGAAGCTGATAGCCCAGCTGCCGCAGGACCAGGCCGAGGCCGTCGTCCTGCGCGTGGTCGTCGGCCTGGACGCCAAGAGCGCGGCCGAGACCCTCGGCAAGCGCCCCGGCGCGGTCCGTACGGCGGCGCACCGGGGGCTGAAGAAGCTCGCGGAACTGATCGGCGCGGAGTTCGGCCCCGCCGGCGCGGCGGGCGGGACGGGCGGGACGGGCGGGACGGGCGGGACGGAAAACGAAGCGGAACCCCGGGTCCGGGTCGGCCATAATGCCGGGGACCAGGCACGGGACCGCGATCTCGACGCGGTGCCCGCGCAGCGCGCGCGGGCGGGGGACCTGGTGGAGCAAACCGGTGTGACGCATTCACGTTGGCGGACGCAGAAGGACATGTGATGGCCGACGAGCACAACGCGTGGCTGGACGGAGCCACGGCGGACGAGCTGTTGCGCGGAGGAACCCCCGGCCCGGTCGGATCCGGTGCCGACCCGCGCGCCCGGGCGGAGGCCGCTCGCATGCGCGCCGCCCTCGACGCCCTGAAGCCCCGCACCACCGGGGGCGAACTGCCCGGTGAGGAAGCCGCCCTGGCCGCGTTCCGCGCGGCCCGGGCCGAGCTGCCCGCGACGCCGCCGGCGGTGGCGCCCGCGACGGCGCCCGCCGGGGCCGGCGCACCCGGGGCCGGAGACGGCGGCGAACCGCTGATCGACCTGGCCCCGATACCCCGCGTACGGATACCCGCGCAGCGGCGTCCCGCGACGGCCGCCCGGTTCGGGCTGGCGGCCGCGCTGGCCGGCGTCGCCGTCGGCGGGATCGCCGCCGTCGCCGGCACCGGCCTGCTGGACCGCGCCGCGCACCTGACGGCGGGCCCCGCCCCGGCGGTCTCGGTCAGCGCCGACTCGGACCCGGCGCCCGCGGGGGACACCGCCGGGCCCACCCTCGTGCCGCAGCTGCGGCCGACCCCGTCCCTGGGCGTCGACGGCTTCTCGCACGGCCCGGACCCCCTGCGGACGCCGGGCACGGAGATGCGTACGCTCCCCGACACCGCGCCCAGCCTGTCGGCACCGCCCGGCACGACCGCCTCGGGCGGCGGGGGCGGGGGCGGCGGTGGCGGCGGGGGCGCGGCGGGCACCGACGGCACCCGCGACAAGGCGGACGGCGGCACCGGCACCGGCAGCAGCGGCAGGAACCAGGGCATCGAGGCGGAGCGGCCGCGCCCCGAGGACCTGTGCCGGGACAACAAGGCCAAGAAGCTCGCCGAGGACCGGCGCGAGTACCTCTCCAAGCTCGCCGGCGGGGCCGCCAAGGTCCAGCGCTTCTGCGCGACCCTGCTCGACGGGGCCACGAAGGGCACGGTCCCGCGCGGCGGGGCCGACCAGGGCAGCGCCCCGCTGCCCACCCCGTCCCCGCTGACCAGCGGCGGGCTGGGTTTCCGCACCCGCTGAAACGTTCCGGCAAGGCTCCCGAACGGGGGCAGTAACACTTTTCGAACCGTCGGCGCAGTACGTATCGAGCCGACTGGTCATCGGCCGCGCACGAGCCGGGGTTCCCCCCGTACCCCTGGGCTCGGCGCACCCGGCGCGGGCGGGGCACGTTCCCCCGGCCCTGCCCGCGCCCCCCTCTCCCTCACGTCCCTCCCGGGACCGGGATCACCAGTAGACGACGACCTTGTCGCCCACGTTCACCTGGTCGAACAGCTCCGACAGCTTCTTCTTGTCCCGGACGTTCACGCAGCCGTGCGAGGCGCCGTCGTAGCCGCGGGCCGCGAAGTCGGACGAGTAGTGCACCGCCTGGCCCTGGCTGAAGAACATCGAGTAGGGCATCGACGTGTGGTAGAGCGTCGACGTCCACTCCTTCGCCTTCCACTCCACCTGGAACAGGCCCTCACGGGTCGGCGTGTTCTCCGACCCGAAGCGCACGTCCATCGTGGAGACGACCTTGCCGTCGATCATCCAGGCCAGGGTGCGGCTCTCCTTGCTGATGCACATCACCCGGCCCTGCATGCAGCGCGGGTCCGGAGCGTCCACCTCGTTGGTGGTCGGCGGGCGCAGCTCCTCCGGCGTCGGCGCCTTCGTCAGCCCCTGCACCTTCTGCCAGGTGGCCCCGTCCACCGACCCGGTGGCGGGCAGCCCGTGCTGCGACTGGAAGGTCTTCACCGCGGCGGTCGTCTTCGAACCGTAGAAGGCGGTGGGCGCCGTCGACACCAGCTTGAGCTGGCGCAGCCGCGCCTGGAGCTCGCGCACCTGGTCGTTCTCGTCGCCGTTGGCCATGAGCGGCTTGGCACCGGGAGCCGCCGACCCCGAGGGGGCGGACGCGGACGGCTGCGCGGCCGAACCGGAAGGCGAGGCCGCCCCCGGCTTGTCGTCCTGCTTCGAGGAGGAACCGCCACCGGGCGCGGACGGCGCGGCCGGACCCGCACCGGCACCCTGCGGCCCGCACGCGGTCGCGGCGAGCGCGACGGCGGCGGCCAGGCCGAGCGTACGGATGAATGCTTTCTTTCGCTGCATGGCGGTTCCCCCGAAGTTCAACGTCTGTGTATCTAGGTGATGCTTCACGGGCGTGGAGAGTTGCGGGTGAACGCGCTCTGTAGCCCCATTGTGACCAGGCCGTCGCGGGCCCGGTGCGGTTGTACCAGCCCCGGGCCCGTCGGCTCCACGGACACGGAGGCTCCATCCCATGACCCGTCCCACGGCACGCACCGAAAGCGGAATCCCCGTCGAACCGGTCTACGGCCCGGACGACCTGACGGGATGGGATCCGCGGGCCAGTCTCGGCAGGCCGGGCGAGTACCCCTACACCCGGGGCATCCACCCCACCATGTACACCGGACGGCCCTGGACCATGCGCCAGTACGCCGGCTTCGGCACGGCCGCCGAGTCCAACGCCCGCTACCGGACGCTCATCGCCGGCGGCGGGACCGGCCTGTCCGTGGCCTTCGACCTGCCCACGCAGATGGGCCACGACTCCGACGCCCCGCTCGCGCACGGCGAGGTCGGCAAGGTCGGCGTCGCCGTCGACTCCGTCGAGGACATGCGGGTGCTCCTCGCCGGGATCCCCCTCGACCGGGTGTCCACCTCGATGACCATCAACGCCCCGGCCGCCCTGCTGCTCCTCATGTACCAGCTCGTCGCCGAGGAACAGGGCATCGCGGGCGGGCAGCTGACGGGCACCGTGCAGAACGACGTTCTGAAGGAGTACATCGCGCGCGGCACGTACATCTTCCCGCCCGGCCCCTCCCTGCGGCTGACCGCCGACACCTTCCGCTACTGCCGCGAGCACGTCCCCCGGTGGAACACCATCTCGGTCTCCGGCTACCACATGGCCGAGGCCGGGGCCTCGCCCGTGCAGGAGATCGCCTTCACCCTCGCCGACGCGGTCGCCTACGTCCGTACCGCGCTCGCCGCCGGCATGGCGGTCGACGAGTTCGCGCCCCGGCTCTCCTTCTTCTTCGTCGCCCGGACCACGCTGCTGGAGGAGGTGGCCAAGTTCCGGGCCGCCCGGCGGATCTGGGCCCGGGTGATGCGCGAGGAGTTCGGGGCCCGGGACCCGAAGTCGCTGATGCTGCGCTTCCACACCCAGACGGCCGGGGTGCAGCTGACGGCGCAGCAGCCCGAGCTGAACCTCGTGCGGGTCGGCGTGCAGGCGCTGGCCGCCGTCCTGGGCGGCACCCAGTCGCTGCACACCAACTCCTTCGACGAGGCCATCGCGCTGCCCACCGAGAAGGCGGCCCGGCTCGCGCTGCGCACCCAGCAGGTGCTCGCGTACGAGACGGACGTGCCGCTGACGGTCGACCCCTTCGCCGGGTCGTACGCGGTCGAGCGGCTCACGGACGAGGTGGAGGCGGCCGCGCTCGCGCTGATGCGGCGGATCGAGGACATGGGCGGGGCGGTCGCCGCGATCGAGGCCGGGTTCCAGAAGGCGGAGATCGAGGCCAGCGCCTACCGGACCGCCCGCGAGCAGGAGAGCGGCGAGCGGGTCGTCGTCGGGGTCAACCGCTTCGCGCTGGAGCGGGAGGAGCCGTACGAGCCGCTGCGGGTCGACCCTGCGATCGAGGCCCGCCAGTGCGCGGCCCTGGCCCGGCTGCGGGCGGAGCGGGACGCCGGCGCCGTCGCGGCGGGACTGGCGGCGCTGCGGGCGGCGGCGTCCGGGACGCGGGAGAACGTGCTGCCCCCGATGAAGGAGGCCCTGCGGGCACGGGCCACGGTGGGGGAGGTCTGCGGGGTGCTGCGGGAGGTCTGGGGCAGCTATGAACCCTCCCGTTCCACCCACTGAAACGCAGTGGCGCGACAGGTGTGTCCTCATGGGACACTCCTGCCCATGCTGGGTGTGACAGATCTTCCTACGTATCTCGCCGCCGTCGTGCTGATCGTGCTGCTGCCGGGGCCCAATTCCCTGTACGTGCTCTCCGTCGCCTCGCGGCGCGGGGTCAAGGAGGGCTACAAGGCCGCCTGCGGGGTGTTCACCGGGGACGCCGTGCTCATGGCGCTCACGGCCGTCGGCGCGGGCGCGCTGCTCCAGGCCAGCCCGCTGCTGTTCACCGTGGTCAAGGTGTTCGGCGCCGGCTACCTCGGCTGGCTGGCCGTCGGGATGATGCGGGCCGCCTGGGGCATGTGGCGCACCCGCAGGGACCGGCAGGAGGAGCCCGTCACCGGGGAGGAGCCGGCCGGCGCGGCCGAGCACCCCTACCGGCGGGCGCTGCTGGTCAGCCTGCTCAACCCGAAGGCGATCCTCTTCCTGCTGTCCTTCTTCGTGCAGTTCGTCGACCCCGGGTACGCCTACCCGGCGCTGTCGTTCCTGCTGCTCGGCACGGTCATGCAGGTCCTCAGCTTCCTGTACCTGTCCGTGCTGATCTTCGCGGGCACCCGGCTGTCGGCCGCCTTCCGCCGCCGCAAGCGGCTGTCGGCCGGGGCGACCTCGGCGGCCGGCGTGATCTTCCTCGGCTTCGCCGCGAAGCTCGCCGCAAGCTGACCCGGCGCCGGCCGGGCGGACCGCCGGACCGCCGGACCGCCGGGCCGCCCGGCCGTCCGGTCGTCCGGCTCCCCGGCCCGGCCCTCAGCCCAGCCGTCCGCCCAGCTTCCGGCGCAGCCGGTGCACCGTCCGCCGGACGGCCGGGCTCCGCGGCAGGAACGACAGCTGCGCCGGGATCCCGCCCGGCAGCCCCAGCACGGTCAGCCGGCGGCGGCCGAAGTAGCGGCGGGTGTGCGGGGTCAGGTGCCGCGCGAGGTGGGCCTCGGCCTCCGCCCGGCGCCCGGCCAGCACCTTGGGCTGCATCGTGAAGCCCACCGCCACGACCAGCCCGGCCAGGTCCGCCGGCGGGTCCTGCGCCGGCCCGTGCAGGTCCGGGACCAGCGCGTCCACCAGCGTCAGCGGGATCCGGTTGCTGTTCTGGTACGGGGCCAGGCGCGCCAGCAGCGCCGCCGTCCCGGTACGCGCCACCGGAATCCCGTACAGCGCCCGCGCCGTCAGCAGCCCGGTCGAGAAGCAGCCCGCCACCAGGGCCGGGCGCAGCCGCTGGTACAGGACCTCGGCCGGTACCGGCGCGTCCAGCACCGTCAGCCGCGCCCCCAGCCGCTCGGCCTCGGCCCGCGCCCGCCTCCAGTACGCCGCCGGGGCGCTCGGATGCGGCTTGAACACCAGCTCCCGGTGGCCCCACTCGAAGGCCCCGCGCACCATGTCGGCGTGCAGTTCCTCCTCCTCGTCGGGGGACATCAGGTCCAGCGCCGACAGGTACTGGCCCAGCAGCAGGGCGGGCGGTTCCTCCTCGCGCGGCTGGTAGCCGGCGTCCGCCACCCCGGGCAGGTCCGCGAGCTCCGCCAGGACCTTCAGCAGCGCGGTCGCCGGGACCACCTCCCCGCGCACCCCGAACTCCGTCAGCAGCAGCGGCTCCAGCCCCGGGACCAGGTCGGGGTGCAGCACCCGGCGCACCCGCATGCCGATCTGCGGGTCGAGCCGGAAGCGGGTGGGCCCGTACGACATGAGCCCGTCGGCGTAGACGTCGACGGCCGCCCCGGGGAACAGCCGGCACAGGCTCTGCGCGGGCGGCACCTGGAGGGACTCCACGACCAGCTCGACCCGGTCCGACCCCAGCCCCCACAGCGCGCGCAGCTGCCGCTCCCACATCGGCACGTCCTCCGGGCGCGGGGCCCAGGTGCTGGGGTGCTGCGGGGCGATCACCGCGTTCCAGTCGAGGACCTCGTCGAAGCGGGTGCGCAGTGCGCCGAAGCCGGGGAGGGCGTCGAGGCCCGGGGTGATCTCGGGGGTGAGCGAGTGGTTGCTGGTCAGCAGGATCCGCCGGCCGGCCGGCGGGAGGGCGCCGGAGTCGACGGCGGCGGCGAGGGTGGCGGCCCCGTAGAGGGTGGAGGCGAGGAAGAGCTGGGTGACGTTCACGAGGCCGCCCCCGCCGCGTGGGCCCCCGCGGCCCGCCGCCGGCGGCGCAGACCCCGCAGCAGGGCGGAACGTTCGGCGTCCATGGAGCCGATGACCCGGTCCAGTACCGGCGCGGGCATGCGGCCGAGCGCCGCCGTGCTCATGATGCGGAGTTTTTTCGCCACGGCCGGTTCGAACCTCTCGCTGGACCCGATGTGGTGCGCGATGATTGCGCAATATGTTCGGACGGCCTTGGGGATCAACAGTTCGTATTCCCGGTCGGTCGCCACGTCCGCGAGGACCTGGTCGAATGCGCGAATGAAATCGAGCTGGCGCTCGTCGCCGATCTGCGTCAACGAGGTGGAAATGCCCCGCCGGTAGAACACCCCCGGCAGGCCCACCGCGGCGAAGGAGGCGGCCTCCCGGTGCAGCCGCCAGATCCACGGCCGGTCCTCCGCCGTGCGCAGCCCCTCGGTGAAGTGCAGCAGCCCCCGGTCCAGCAGCCGCCGGTGGTACATCCCCGCCCAGGCGTACGGATAGTCCACCGCCGTGGCCCGCGAGACCGGCAGGATCCCCGCGCGCGGATCGCCCACCACCCCCTCCGGCCCGTACGGCACCCGCTGCACCGTGCGCGTCCGGCCCGTCACCTGGACGTGGTCGGTGCGTACGAAGTCGCAGCCCAGCGCCTCGATGGCGGCCAGGGTGCGGGCCAGGTGGCCCGGCGCCAGCCAGTCGTCCCCGTCCAGGAAGGCGATGTACTCCCCGCGCGCCGCGTCCAGCCCCGTGTTGCGGGCGGTGGCCAGCCCGCCGTTGCGGTCCCGTCTGAGGTGCACCGCCCCCGGCAGCCCGCCGGCCGCCGCACGCTCCAGCAGCTCGGGGGTCCCGTCCGTGGAACGGTCGTCGACCAGCAGGAACTCGAAATCCCCGCGGGCGTTCAGTTCGAGACTCTTCAGGGCGTCGGGCGCGTATGTCTGCACGTTGTAGAACGGCACGACAACAGAGAGCTTGAGCACCCGCGAGACAATAGGACGCACCCGGTCATTCACCGTGGCCCGGACGCGGATTCCATGTGAACGAAACGGGGCGGGCGCGTTAACCCGGGCGCTTTCGCATTTCGTCGACGGGTTGTTAACCCGCCGTTGTGCGCTCGTTGGGCCGAACACCGGAAATGCGGAATAGCTTCTGCCGGGTGCCAGTGCCATTCAGAAGCAGCCGGGACGATCAACGTATCGCCGTACTCGCCGATTCCGACACACGCTGGAAATGGGGCGCCCTCACCGCCCGCCGCCTCGCCCCCGGGACCCCCCGGGTCACCGGCTACCTGCTGCGCGGCCGGGCCACCCCCACCGCCCGCCAGCTCGGCGAGGCGGGCGTCGGAGCGGACGCCGCGCCGGCGGAGGTGACCTGCGCCGAGTTCCTCGCGGAGATCGCGGGCGGACGCGAACGGTACGACGTGGTCGTCCTCGCCCTCGTCGGCGGCGCCGTCCAGGCCGTGCTGCACGGGGCCCGCGCCCTGTGGCCGGAGCCCGCAGCCCGGCCGGTGTTCGTCACCGGCTACGTCGGGGTCGTGTACGAGAAGCTCGCCGACGGGCTGCTGCTGCGGCACGGGGCCGACCTGGTCCTCGCCAACTCGCGCCACGACGCCGCCCGCTTCCGCGCCGTCTACGAGGGGGTCGGCGCCGCCGCGGACGCCGTCACCGAGACGGCCCTTCCCTTCCTGGACGGGGCGCCGCACGCCCCCGCCGGGAACCGCACCCACCGGGTGGTCTTCGCGGTCCAGCCGTCCGTACCGGAGGGCCGCTCCGACCGCAGCTACCTGCTGGGCCGGGCCGCCCGGCACGCGCGGCTGCACCCGGACCGCGAGGTGCTGGTCAAACTCCGCAGCCGGCCCGGGGAGCACACCACCCACCTGGAGGAGCACCCCTACCAGCGCCTCGCCGAGCGCCTCCCGGGCGGACTCCCGCCGAACTGCCGCCTGGTCTACGGGCACATGGGCGAGGTGCTGGACACCGCCGACCTGCTGGTCACGGTGTCCTCCACGGCGGCCCTGGAATCCCTGCACCGGGGCATCCCGACCGCCGTCCTGACCGACCTCGGCATCCGCGAGGCCCTGGGCAACCAGCACTTCCTCGGCTCCGGCTGCCTGACCTCGTGGGACCACCTGGACGCGGGACTGCTCCCGCAGGGCGACCCCGCCTGGATGACCGCCCACGGCGTCCCGTCCCCCCGCCGTCCCGCCGCCGCCCTGCCGGCCACCGGCACGGATCCCACCGCCACGGCGCCCGCTCCGACCGGGCCCGCCGGAGCCGGGCCCGCCGCCCCCGACCCCGCCGGAGCCGGGCCGAAGCCCGCCGTCCGGCTCGCCGCAGCTGCGGATCCCGCCGCTGCCGCGGATCCCGCGGTGCCGGACGCCGCCGCCACGGCGTCCGCCCGGCCCGGGTCCGCCGGGCCCGCCGGAGCCGGGCCGGAGCCCGCCGTCCCCGCCGACCCCTACGCCGCCGCGCGGCAGCGCCTCGGCGGGCTGCTCGCGGGCGGGCCGCTGGCGCCCGTGGACCCGTACTACACGCTCGCCACCGCTCCCGGGTACCTCCCCGGGATCCTGGCCCGCCAGCACCTCGCCCCCGACGGGACCCCGCTGCCGGGCGCCGTCCGCAGGGACGGGTCGGCGGCCCGGCGGTGGCTGCGGGCCCACCTGCGCGAGGCCGCCCGCGGCGCCTACCGGCACGGGGTCCAGCGGGTGGCCCCGGTCATCCGCAGGCTGGGGGAGCTGTGAGCCCCCGCGACCCCGCCGGCCCGGCGCCCCGCCGGGTGCTCGCGGTGATCCCGGCCCGGGGCGGGTCCAAGGGGGTGCCGGGGAAGAACACCGCGCCCGTCGGCGGGATCCCCCTCGTCGCCCGCGCGGTGGCCGCCTGCCGGGCCGCACCCACCGTCACCGACGTGGTGGTCTCCACCGACTCCGGTTCCGTGGCCGCCGCCGCCCGCGCCGCCGGGGCCCACGTGGTCGCCCGCCCGGCCGCCCTCTCCGGGGACACCGCCACCAGCGAGGCCGCCGTCCTCCACGCCCTGGACGCCTTCGAGGAGCTGCACTCCCTCACCGTGGACGTGGTCCTCCTGGTCCAGTGCACCAGCCCCTTCCTCACCGGACCCGACGTCGAGTCCGTCGCCGCCGCCGTGGCCTCCGGCACCGCCGACTCCGCCCTGACCGCCGCCCCCTTCCACGGCTTCCTCTGGCGCCGCGCCGCCGACGGCTCCGGGAGCGGGGTCAACCACGAGGCCTCGTACCGCCCCCGCCGCCAGGACCGCCCCGAGGAACTCCTGGAGACCGGCGCGGCGTACGCCATGACCGCCGCCGGCTTCCGCGCCGCCCGGCACCGCTTCTTCGGACGCACCCTCCCCGTCCCCGCCGACCCGGCCCGCGTCCTGGAGATCGACGACCCGCACGACCTGGCCCGCGCCCGCCTCCTCGCGCCCCTGTTCGACACCCCCGAAGACACCGCGCACGACGCCCCGCACCCCACCCCACGCACCCAGCGAAGGACACCACCCGCCATGACGGTCGCCACCACCGAACCCCGCCTCCGCACCTTCGGCCCGCGCGTCGCCGGCCCCGGCCGGCCCGTCTACGTCGTCGGCGAGATCGGCATCAACCACAACGGCGACCTCGGCACCGCCTTCGCCCTGATCGACGCCGCCGCCGAAGCCGGATGCGACGCCGTCAAGTTCCAGAAGCGCACGCCCGAGATCTGCACCCCCCGCGACCAGTGGGACGTGGAACGCGACACCCCCTGGGGCCGGATGACGTACATCGACTACCGCCACCGCGTCGAGTTCGGCGAAGCCGACTACCTCGCCATCGACGAGCACTGCGCCAAGCGGGGCATCACCTGGTTCGCCTCCCCCTGGGACACCGAGGCCGTCGCCTTCCTGGAGAAGTTCGACCCGCCCGCCCACAAGGTGGCCTCCGCCTGCCTCACCGACGACGAACTGCTGCGCACCCTGCGCGCCACCGGCCGCACCGTCGTCCTCTCCACCGGCATGTCCACCCCGAAGCAGATCCGGCACGCCGTCGAGGTGCTCGGCAGCGACAACATCCTGCTCTGCCACGCCACCTCGACCTACCCGGCCAAGGCCGAGGAGCTCAACCTGCGCGTCATCAACACGCTCCAGGAGGAGTACCCCAACGTCCCGATCGGCTACTCCGGCCACGAGACGGGCCTCCAGACCACCCTGGCCGCCGTCGCCCTCGGCGCCGCCTTCGTCGAACGGCACATCACCCTCGACCGCGCCATGTGGGGCTCCGACCAGGCCGCCTCCGTCGAGCCCGGCGGCCTGGCCCGCCTGGTCCGCGACATCCGCACCATCGAGACCGCCCTCGGCGACGGCGTCAAGCGCGTCTACGCCTCCGAACTCGGCCCCATGAAGAAGCTCCGCCGGGTCCAGGGCGCCCTCCCCGCCCCGGCAGCCGTCTGAGCCGTCCGGCCCCACCCCTCCCCCGAGCGGAGTACGCGGTGACCCCTTCCGCCCCCACCCTGGCCCTCGTGGAGAGCCCGGTCCAGCTCCTCAACGTGCTGGAGTGGGCACACACCCGGCGCGGGCGCGAGCCCCTGCTGGCCGCCGTCCCGGCCCAGCCCGGCCCCCGCGCCGGGCGCCACCGGCCCGACCCGCGCACGGTCGCCGACCGGCTGCGCATCGTCGTCCTGCCGCCCACCGACCCGATGTCCCGGGGACAGCTGCGCCGGGTCGCCGGGATCGCCCGCGACGAGGGGTACGCCGTCCACTGGCAGGAGGCCCGCGGCGGCTCCGGCGCCCCCCTGCGCGCCCTGGCCGCCCTCGGCCCGGCCGTCCGCCGCGCCGAGCGGATCGTGGTCGGCGACCCCTTCTCCCGCTTCGTCCAGCTGCTGCTGACCCCGGCCGCGGCCGCCACCGAACTCGTCGTCGTCGACGACGGCACCGCCACCATGGAGTTCGTCGCCCAGCTCGGCCGCGGCGAGCGGCTGCGCCGCTGGCACCGCACCGGCGGCGGCCCCCTGTCCCGGGCGCGGGAACTCGCGTACGCACCGGTGTCCGGCGCGGCCCGGCGCCGGCTGCGGCCGGGGGAGGGGCGGCGCGTCGAGCTGTTCACCTCGATGCCGGTCACCCCGCTGCCGGGGACCGAACTGCGGGTCAACGACTTCGCCTGGACCCGCGCCCGCTTCGGCCCGCCCCGCCTGACCAGGGGCACCGACCTCGTCGGTACCTCCCTCGTGGAGACCGGCGTCGTCGACCCGGTGCGCTACCTGGAGGCCGTCCGCGCCCTGACCCGCGAGCACGGCGTGACCCGGTACTTCGCGCACCGCCGGGAGACGCCGGAGAAGCTGCGCGCGCTGAGCGAGGCGACCGGGCTGGAGATCGTACGGCCGGACCTGCCGCTGGAGCTGATCGCCCGTCGGGGACCGGTGGGACGTACGATCGTCAGCTTTCCGTCCACGGTCGTCCACACGCTGCCCTACGCCCTCACCGGCACTGGCGTGACGGTGGCCGTATGCGGTATCGACCCCGCCTGGCTCGCGCCCGGCGCCTCGCCCCGGGCCCGCGGCTTCCTCGCGGGCGTCACCGACACCGCCCGTGATGTGCGCAGACTCCCCGCACGGAGCGCTCCCGCGGCCGGATGAGCGCGCGAGTTTACCCCCGGCCGCAACCGGTCATGCGTCCAGAGGCCGCTTTTCTTTCCCCTAAGGGCATGAACTTTTGGTGATCTCCGGACAGTTGACCCATCCGTGCGCCTACCCTTCAACGGGTGAACCAGTTGATGTCCCGCGAGCCCCAGACCGCCCTGCCCGGCACGCCCGTCCGGCCCGAGCTGCCCGGCACGCTGCCGGACCGGCTCCGTGCCGAACTGATCGCCTTCCGCCGGGACTTGCACATGCACCCCGAGCTAGGACACCAGGAGTTCCGTACCACCGCGGCGATCAAGGCCCGGCTGGAGAAGGCGGGCCTGCGACCACGCGTCCTGAAGTCCGGCACCGGGCTCATCTGTGACGTCGGCACCTGGGACGGGGGACGGCCGATGCTGGCCCTGCGCGCGGACATCGACGCCCTGCCCATCCCGGACGCCAAGACGCACGTCTCGTACCGCTCCACCTACCCGGACCGCGCCCACGCCTGCGGCCACGACGTGCACACCACCGTCGTCCTCGGTGCCGGCCTGGTGCTCGCCGAGCTCGACCGCCAGGGCCTGCTGCCCCGGCCGGTGCGGCTGCTGTTCCAGCCGGCCGAGGAGGTGCTGCCGGGCGGGGCGACCGAGGCCATCGAGTCCGGGGTGCTGGACGGCATCGGCAAGATCATCGCGGTGCACTGCGACCCCCGGGTCGACGCGGGGAAGATCGGTCTGCGGACCGGCGCCATCACCTCGGCCTGCGACCGCCTGGAGGTCACCCTCGAAGGGGCGGGCGGCCACACCGCCCGCCCGCACCTGACCACCGACATGGTGACGGCCGCCGCGCGGGTCGCCGTGGACGTGCCGGCCCTGCTGGCCCGCCGGATGGACGCCCGCTCGGGCATGTCGGTCACCTGGGGCCGGATCGAGTCCGGGCACGCCTGCAACGTCATCCCGATGCACGCCGAGCTGTCCGGCACGGTCCGCTGCCTGGACCTGAACGCCTGGTACGAGGCCCCGGACATGATCCACGCGGCGATCGACGAGGTCGCCACGATGCACGGGGCCAAGTTCGAGATCAACCACGTGCGCGGCGTTCCGCCGGTGGTCAACGACCCGGGGGTGACCGAACTGCTCCGGGAGGCCATGGGCGCCCGGCGCGGCTCCGAGTCGGTGGAGGACACCGAGCAGAGCCTCGGCGGCGAGGACTTCTCCTGGTACCTGGAGCACGTCCCCGGAGCCATGGCCCGCCTCGGCGTCCGGCGCCCCGGCGACACCGCCAAGCGGGACCTGCACCGGGGCGACTTCGACGTCGACGAGTCCTCGATCGGCTACGGCGTCGAGTTCTTCACCGCCGCCGCGCTCCTCGACGGACGCCGCAATACGGCCGTCACGTCAAAGATCGGGTAAAGCTCCATACAGCACCGGCGGGCCTCCTGTCGGCGGCGTCCGGCCCTTGGTACACAAGGGCTGGACGCTTGTCCCGTTACCAATCGGTCACTGTCCGGTTCGCGACGATCCGATAACGACTCATGAACGGGCCTTTAACTGACATCTACGCGCGTTACGATCGCCGCGAAACCAGCGCCGGTCGTGGCGCTTCGGTCAGGTTTTGAAGGAGCCTCCCCTTGCGCCGGATCACCAGGATCGCCACCGTGGGCATCGCGTCCGCGGCGCTGGCCCTCTCGGCCACCGCCTGTGGCGGAAAGAAGTCCTCGGACAGCCCCTCTTCCGACGGCAGCGCGTCGTCCTCGGCCGCCGGTGCGGCCATTGCGTACGACATCGGCGGTCGTGGTGACCAGTCGTTCAACGACGCCGCCTTCGCGGGCCTCGAGAAGGCCGAGAAGGACCTGAAGATCAAGGGCGCCGAGGCGGAGCCCACCGAGGGCGAGAGCGAGGCCGACAAGGTCCAGCGCCTCACCGAGCTGGCCCGCAAGGGCAACAACCCGGTCATCGGCGTCGGCTTCGCCTACGCGCCGGCCATCAAGAAGGTCGCGGCGAAGTTCCCGAACACCACGTTCGGCATCATCGACGACACCTCGGTGACCGAGAAGAACATCGCGAACCTGGTCTTCAACGAGGAGCAGGGCTCCTACCTGGCCGGCGTCGCCGCCGCCAAGGCGTCGAAGAGCGGCACGGTCGGCTTCATCGGCGGTGTCGAGGTTCCGCTGATCAAGAAGTTCGAGGCGGGCTTCACCCAGGGCGTCAAGGACACCAACCCCAACGCCAAGGTACTGAGCAAGTACCTCTCCCAGCCGCCGGACTTCGGTGGCTTCGCCAAGCCCGACCTGGGCAAGGCCGCTGCCAAGGGCCAGATCGACGGTGGCGCCGACGTGATCTACGCCGCCGCCGGCCTCGCCGGCTCGGGCGCCATCGAGGCCGCCGCGACCTCCGGCAAGTGGGCCATCGGCGTCGACTCCGACCAGTACAACCAGGCCGGTCTGTCGAAGTACAAGGACAAGATCCTGACCTCGGTCACCAAGGACGTGTCCGACGCGGTCTACAACCTGATCAAGTCGGTCAAGGACGGCAAGCCGGAGTCCGGCGAGGTCCGCTACGGCCTGGACAAGGACGGCGTCGGCCTGGCCGACTCCAACCCCGAGTACAAGAACATGGCCGAGCTGATCGCCGCGGTGGACAAGGCGAAGGCCGACATCATCGCGAAGAAGATCACCGTCAAGACCACGCCGTAACGGCCCTGTCTGACGACTAGTCGCGGTCTCCGGGGTCCGGATGCGGTCTCTACCGCACCGGACCCCGCACCGCGTCTCCGCTTCTCCAGTCCGTGACCACTTGTGGCCAGTTGGCCGCAAGTTTTCACTTCCGACAGTGCTACGCGCGTAGAGGCATCGTGGACGCGATACCTTCTCTCACCGCCCTGTCCTCCTGCCGAGCCACTTGGCTTTCCAGCTCCTTCCGCGCCAAGGAGAGTGCGTCATCAACGCGTCCAGCCCCCCTCTCGCCGTAGAACTGCACGGCATCACCAAGCGTTTCCCCGGCGTCGTCGCCAACAAGGACATCGCCATCTCCGTCCGCAAGGGCACGGTCCACGCCCTCATCGGCGAGAACGGTGCCGGCAAGTCGACCCTGATGAAGATCCTCTACGGCATGCAGAAGCCGGACGAGGGCACCATCGCCATCGACGGGGAGCAGGTCTCCTTCAACAACCCCGGTGAGGCCATCGCCCGCGGCATCGGCATGGTGCACCAGCACTTCATGCTCGCCGACAACCTCACCGTCCTGGAGAACGTCGTCCTCGGCGGCGAGAAGCTCTACGGCATCGGCTCCAAGGCCCGCAAGAAGATCAAGGAGATCTCGGACGCGTACGGCCTCGGCGTGCGCCCCGACGCCCTGATCGAGGACCTCGGTGTCGCCGACCGCCAGCGCGTGGAGATCCTCAAGGTCCTCTACCGCGGCGCCAAGACCCTCATCCTCGACGAGCCGACCGCCGTGCTCGTGCCGCAGGAAGTGGACGCGCTCTTCGACAACCTGCGCGAGCTCAAGGCCGAGGGCCTCACGGTCATCTTCATCTCGCACAAGCTCGGCGAGATCCTGAAGGTCGCCGACGACATCACCGTCATCCGCCGCGGCACCACGGTCGGCACCGCCGACCCGAAGACCGCGACGACCAAGCAGCTCGCCGAGCTGATGGTCGGCAGCGAGCTGCCCTCGCCGGAGACCCGCGAGTCCACGGTCACCACGACCCCCATGCTGAAGGTCGACGGCCTGACCGTCGCCGACGCGGGTGCCGTCGTCACGCCCGAGACCTCCGTCCCCGAGCTCGGCGACTCCGACACCGACCTGCGCGAGCCCGCCGTGGCCGGCCGCCTGCTGCTCGACGGGATCACCTTCACGATCCACAAGGGCGAGGTCCTCGGCATCGCCGGTGTCGAGGGCAACGGCCAGACGGAACTGATCGAGGCCCTGATGGGCATGATCAGCCCCGACGCGGGCGTCATCAGCCTCGACGGCAACGACATCACCAAGATGCCGGTGCGCAAGCGCCGCGAGGGCGGCATCGGGTACATCCCCGAGGACCGCCACCGCCACGGCCTGCTGCTGGAGTCCCCGCTCTGGGAGAACCGCATCCTCGGCCACGTCACCGAGGCGCCCAACTCCAAGAAGGGCATCCTCGACCCGAAGGCCGCCCGCAAGGACACCGAGCGGATCGTGCGCGAGTACGACGTCCGCACGCCCGGCATCGACGTCACCGCGGCCTCGCTCTCCGGCGGCAACCAGCAGAAGCTGATCGTCGGCCGCGAGATGAGCCACAACCCGAAGTTCCTCATCGCCGCCCACCCCACGCGCGGTGTGGACGTCGGCGCGCAGGCGCAGATCTGGGACGCGATCCGCGAGGCCCGCCGCGAGGGCCTCGCCGTGCTGCTGATCTCCGCCGACCTGGACGAGCTGATCGGCCTGTCCGACACGCTCCGCGTCATCTACCGCGGCCGCCTGGTCGCGGACGCCGACCCGGCGACGATCACCCCCGAGGAGCTCGGCACCGCCATGACCGGCGCCGCCACCGGGCACCTGGAAGCCACTGACGACCACTCCGCCGACGCCGCCGGCGACACGACGGAGGACGAGGCCCGATGAAGAAATTCGACAAGGACCGGCTGCTCCTCGGCTTCGCCGGACCCGCGCTGGCACTGGTCAGCGCATTCGTACTCAGCATGATCGTGCTGGCCGCGTCGGGCGTCGACCCGATCGAGCCGCTGCGCATCATGATCGAGCAGGCCGGTTACGAGGACGTCCAGGTCCTCATCGTGAACCAGGCCGGCACGTACTACCTGGCAGCCCTGGCCGTCGCCATCGGCTTCCGGATGAACCTCTTCAACATCGGTGTGGACGGCCAGTACCGCCTCGCCGCGATGGTCAGCGCCCTGGTCGGCGCGGCGGTGACGCTGCCCGGCCCGCTGCACATCCTGGTGATCGTGCTCGTCGCCATGCTCGTCGGCGCCTTCTGGTCCGGCATCGCGGGCATCCTCAAGGCCAAGCGCGGCGTCAGCGAGGTCGTCTCGACGATCATGCTCAACGCCATCGCGACCTCGCTGATCGCCTGGCTGATCCTGCCCAAGAACCTCGGCGTGCAGCCCGTCGGCTCCAACGACCTGACCACCGGCGACATCCCGGAGTCGGGCTGGTTCCCGGGCGTCGAGCTCAGTGACGGCCTGGAGATCTACGGCTTCACCTTCATCGCCTTCGCGCTGGGCGTCGTCTACTGGTTCGTCCTCAACCGCACCCGGTTCGGCTTCGACCTGCGCGCCACCGGCGCCAGCGAGTCCGCCGCCCAGGCCTCCGGCGTGGACGCCAAGAAGATGATCATGACCTCGATGCTGCTCTCGGGCGCCGTCGCCGGTCTGGTCAGCATGCCGCTGCTGCTCGGCGAGTCCCACACGTACAACCTGTCCTTCCCGGCGGGCATCGGCTTCACCGGCATCACCATCGCGCTGCTCGGCCGCAACAACCCGGTCGGCATCTTCTTCGCCGCGCTGCTGATCGCGTTCATCGACAAGGCCTCCGCCGGCCTCGACACGGCCGGCTACGCCAAGGAAATCGGCACGATCATGAAGGGCCTCATCGTGGTCGCCGTGGTCGTCAGCTACGAGCTCGTCCGCCGCTACGGCATCCGCCGCCAGCAGCAGAAGGTCGGCGAGGAGCTGGCCGCCGGCCACGCCATCAAGACCGAGAAGGAGGTCGCGGCGTGAGCGCCAGCACCGTTTCCACGACGAAAGCCGCGCCCAAGCCGGGCGGCCGCCGCAAGCTCACCCTGCCCTGGATCCTGCTGATCATCGCGGGTGGCCTCGCGCTGGTCTCGCTGGTCCGGGTCATCTCCGGCGCGAACGACCTGACCTCCGTCGGCCAGGTCTCCGGAGCCCTCCAGCTCGCCGTGCCGATCGGCCTCGCGGGCCTCGGCGGCCTCTGGGCCGAGCGGGCCGGCGTGGTCAACATCGGCCTCGAAGGCATGATGATCCTCGGCACCTGGTTCGGCGCCTGGGCCGGCTACCAGTGGGGCCCCTGGACGGGCGTCGTCCTGGGCATCGTCGGCGGCGCCCTCGGCGGCCTGCTGCACGCGATCATCACCGTCACCTTCAACGTCAACCACATCGTCTCCGGTGTGGCCGTGACGATCCTGGCGACCGGCTTCACCCAGTACCTGTCGAACTTCACCTTCGACAAGGCCGAGGGCGGCTCCTCCAAGCAGTCCCCGCGCATCGAGCCCATCACCGAGATCACCATCCCGGGACTCTCCAGCGGCCTGGAAAGCCTCCAGGCCAAGCACTGGTTCCTCGTCTCGGACATCGCAGGCGTCCTCGGCGGCCTGGTCACCCACCTGTCGCTGCTGACCATCGTCGCCGTGCTGCTGATCCCCGCCACCTGGTGGGTGCTGTGGCGCACCGCCTTCGGCCTGCGCCTGCGCTCCTGCGGTGAGAACCCGGTCGCGGCGGAGTCCCTCGGCGTCAACGTCTACAAGTACAAGTACATCGCCGTGGTCGTCTCCGGCGGCCTGGCCGGCCTCGGCGGCGCGTTCCTCGCGATCGTCTCCACCGGCATCTACCAGGAGGGCCAGACCGGCGGCCGCGGCTACATCGGTCTCGCCGCGATGATCTTCGGCAACTGGATGCCCGGCGGCATGGCGCTGGGCGCGGGCCTCTTCGGCTTCACCGACAGCCTCAAGCTGCGCGGCGGTGCCGAGAACGTCCACGCGATGCTGCTGCTGATCGCCATCCTCCTGGTGATCTCCGTCGGCTGGCAGCTGTACAAGAAGAAGTACCTCCAGGCCGGCATCGCCGCCGTCTGCGCCGCCGGTCTCTTCGCCTGGTACATCGCCACCGACCAGGTGCCCAGCCAGTTCGTGGACGCCGCCCCGTACGTCACCACGCTGCTCGTGCTCGCCCTGTCGGCGCAGCGCCTGCGGATGCCGAAGGCGGACGGCATGCCGTACCGCAAGGGCCAGGGCAAGTGACCCCGGCTCCGGCGGTGGACTGGGAAGCCCTGCGGACGGCCGCCCGGGACGCGATGACCCGGGCGTACGCCCCCTACTCGGGCTTCCCGGTCGGGGTCGCCGCCCGGGTGGACGACGGCCGGACCGTCACCGGCTGCAACGTCGAGAACGCGAGCTACGGACTCGGCCTGTGCGCCGAGTGCGGCCTGGTCTCCTCCCTCCAGGCCACCGGCGGCGGCCGGCTCACGCACTTCACGTGCGTGGACGGCAAGGGCGAGATCCTCGTACCGTGCGGGCGCTGCCGCCAGCTGCTCTACGAGTTCGGCGGCCCGGAGCTCCTGGTGGAGACACCGGACGGGATCCTGCCGCTGAGCGCGATGCTGCCGCAGGCCTTCGGGCCCGACCACCTGAGATAGCCGCACGACGGCCCTCCGCCCTGCCGGGCGGAGGGCCGTCGCCGCTCCCGCCCCGCCTCGAAGTCCCCCTGAACCTCCCTTGAACCCCCCTTGAACCTCCCTCCCTCATCTCTATGCGCGTAGAAGGAAGTCACCTCATGGACGTCATCTCCGTCATCCGGACCAAGCGGGACCGCGGTGAGCTGAGCCCCGAGCAGATCGACTGGGTCATCGACGCCTACACCCGCGGGATCGTCGCCGACGAGCAGATGTCGGCGCTCGCGATGGCCATTCTGCTCAACGGCATGAACCGGGCCGAGATCGCCCGCTGGACCGCCGCGATGATCGCCTCCGGCGAGCGGATGAACTTCGACTCCCTCTCCCGCCCGACCGCCGACAAGCACTCCACCGGCGGCGTCGGCGACAAGATCACCCTCCCGCTGGCGCCGCTCGTCGCCGCCTGCGGCGCGGCCGTGCCGCAGCTGTCCGGCCGCGGCCTCGGCCACACCGGCGGCACCCTCGACAAGCTGGAGTCCATCCCCGGCTGGCGGGCCCTGCTCTCCAACGAGGAGATGCTGAACGTCCTCGACACCACCGGCGCCGTCATCTGCGCCGCCGGCGACGGCCTGGCCCCGGCGGACAAGAAGCTCTACGCCCTGCGCGACGTCACCGGCACCGTCGAGGCCATCCCGCTGATCGCCTCCTCGATCATGTCGAAGAAGATCGCCGAAGGCACCGGCTCCCTCGTCCTCGACGTGAAGGTCGGCTCCGGCGCCTTCATGAAGAACATCGAGGACGCCCGCGAGCTCGCCTCCACCATGGTGGCCCTCGGCACCGACAGCGGCGTCAAGACGATCGCCCTGCTCACCGACATGTCCACCCCGCTCGGCCTCACCGCGGGCAACGCCCTTGAGGTCCGCGAGTCCGTCGAGGTCCTGGCCGGCGGCGGCCCGTCCGACGTGGTCGAGCTGACCATCGCCCTCGCGCAGGAGATGCTGACGGCCGCGGGCATCAAGGACGCCGACCCGGCGAAGGCCCTCGCCGACGGCTCCGCCATGGACGTGTGGCGCCGGATGATCTCCGCCCAGGGCGGCGACCCGGACGCGGCCCTGCCGGTCGCCCGCGAGCAGCACGTGGTCACCGCCTCCGCCTCCGGCGTCCTGACCCGCCTCGACGCGTACGCGGTCGGCGTCGGCGCCTGGCGCCTGGGCGCGGGCCGCGCCCGCAAGGAGGACCCGGTCCAGGCGGGCGCGGGCATCGAGCTGCACGCGAAGCCGGGCGACACGGTCACGGCCGGCCAGCCGCTGATGACCCTGCACACGGACACCCCGGAGAAGTTCGAGTACGCCCTGGCCTCCCTGGAGGGCTCGCACGACATCGCCCCCGCGGGCACCGCGTTCTCGGCGAACCCGATCGTCCTGGACCGCATCGCGTAGCCGATGGCTCCCGGCGGGGCTGGATACATCCAGCCCCGCCGGCGTTTGAGGCGCGGGGGTCTGGGGGCGGAGCCCCCCGAAGGGGTCCGGGCGCAGCCCGGGGAACGGGGGAAGGGCGGGTAGGGGAACCGGCCTCCGCGCAGCGGCAACGCACCCGCAGACGACCCACCGGC